>WTHD01000217.1:0-13855 GCA_011523265.1 Candidatus Binatota bacterium | reverse complement strand
TTCAGCACCGTATCCATCATGCCGGGCATGGAAACCCGGGCGCCCGAGCGGACCGACAAGAGCAGCGGATTGGTCGCGTGTCCAAAGCGGCGACCCATAATTTTTTCGATCCGCCGCAAACCCGTCCGGACCTGCTGCGAGAGTTCCGGCGGATAGGTATGGCCATAGGTATAGTAATAGTTGCAGACTTCGGTCGTGATCGTCATACCAGGCGGAACGGGTAGACCCAGTTCGGCCATTTCCGCCAGATTTGCGCCCTTCCCACCAAGAAGCCAGTTGAGGCTCGCCCTCCCATCGGCTTGGCCAGCACCGAAAGAGTAGACATACCGTTTGCGCCGTGATCGTCTCTGCCGCTTTGGCAGCCCGTTTTGTGTATTGGTATCCATGCGTTGCACCCATTATGACGTTTGTCTGACCATCATTCTATCTGTCATAACGGAGAGGAGTCTAGTCTTGTATAGGCGAGCAGCCCTATCACTTACTCTGCGTGTCATCAATGCGAGCGGCGTGGCCAGGGATAGTGGATACGGACGAAACATCGACTCGCTCAAGAAAGGCGAGGGATTTGAGTGGCCGGGGCAAATGCTGAGCCAAAAGACGTGATACGAGGGAGCGCGTTTCCTGGGAGATTCGTGGAGACCTGTCATCAGGGCACACGTCGGGGAGATGCTCACTGGCGAGCCAAGTCTGAAGTAGGCTGAGCGTTTCAGGCGCAAGGCGAAACGTTGCGCCTCCCTGTGTATCGCACTGAGGACACAGCAGGCCGCTGAGACTCGGAGAGAAAAGCAGAGCCGGTCCGTCCGTTGTGCACAGTGGGAGGGAGGTCCCGCAGATGCAACAGGAACTCAGGTTTGGGGCATAGCCAACCTCAACCAAGAGTCGCAGTTCAAAAGCCGGGAGAAACAGAGCCGGGAGAGGCGACGACTCTTCAAGCGATACTAAACCGTGCAAGAGAAGAGTGTAGATTTCCTGACCGGCTTCTCGTCCAGCCACCATGACGTCTGTCAGTTCAACCATGTAACTGGCCAGCGCAAAGCGGTGGATATCTTGACTCGGACGGCGAAACGTCTGGACAAGATCACAGCCCAGGATAAAGGCCAGTTCATCAGAGCGACTCGGCCGGAATCTGAGGCGAATATGGGTGAAAGGTTCAAGAACGTTGACAAAACGTCGGCGTGAGCGTTTTGCCCCCTTCGCAATCCCGGTGATCTTCCCCCAGTCCTGAGTGAGGAAGGTGACGATCTTGTCCGATTCTCCGTGGACTCGCGTACGCAGAACAATAGCGGGGGTCCGTTCTTCTTGCATTTGCGGCTTGACAGTTCAGGGAGTGATTCTTAGATTTCCTGCAACCTCTCTTCTTTCCTACCATAAACACATGAAAAAGCGAACAAATGAGGACGGTGAGAAGAGTCCGGCGGGAAAGCCAGGAGAATGAGGGAATGTATGGAAAGACAGGGAAACGGTCAGCCAGAAGAGCAGGAGAAGACGGCCGGCAACGCATCTGGCCAAACAGTGTTTGAAGGGGCAGCCGAGGCTGTGAATGGACAAGGCGCGTGCCAAGAGCAAGAAGGCAATCAGGATGAGTTGGAAGGACAAGGGAGTGAAGCAGTAGGGGAGGTTGAGCAGGCGGAGCACGATGATCAGGCCGGTCAGGACACACCTGATGAACTGACTCTCGTACGGGCACAACTCGTCGCGCAAGAAGCGCGTGCCAAGGAGAAAGACGATCTGTTGCTCAGAGAACGGGCTGAGTTGGAAAATTTCAAGCGTCGGATGCAGCGGGAGAAAAGCGAGTCTCTGCGTTTTGCGAGCGAGCCACTGCTCCGTGATATCTTGCCTGTTATCGACAATCTGGAGCGTGCAGTCGCACACGCCAAGGAGAGCGAAGGCAGTCAGGCGCTGGTTGAAGGGGTGGAATTAGTCTTGCGGTCGCTGCTGGACACCATAGGCCGGCACGGCGTGAGCCGGGTGAAAGCAAAGGGGGAGGCCTTTGACCCGAGTTTGCATGAGGCCGTGGTACAAGTTGAAAATACCGAGGTTGCTCCGAATACCGTACTGGACGAACATCAGTCCGGATATCAACTGCATGACCGCTTATTGCGCCCGGCAATGGTGAGCGTTTCCAAGGCACCGCCACAGATAGAGAGAGAAGAAGAGGAAAAATCAGAGTCGTAACGCTTGCCAACGCACAAGGTGATGATTAACACATGCTGTACAACGGGAGTCGCCCGAGAAGGCTCTCGCTATAAGGAGAACAGGTATGGGAAAGGTTATTGGGATTGATTTGGGAACAACAAACTCCGTTGTGTCCGTAATGGAAGGTGGTGAGCCTACGGTGATCACAAATGCTGAGGGCAATCGTACGACGCCTTCTGTGGTCGCTTTTTCCGATAGTGGCGAGCGGCTTGTGGGGCAGATTGCCAGCCGGCAGTCCGTGACCAATCCGGAAAATACGATTTTTTCGATTAAACGACTCATTGGCCACCGCTATGAAGATAAAGAGGTGGCCAAGGCGAAACAGCTGCTGCCCTACCAGGTGGTCAAAGCCGAGAGCGGAGATGCCTGGGTTGAGAGCCGCGGAAAACAATACAGCCCACCCGAGATTTCAGCCTTCACCTTACAGAAAATGAAACAAACGGCCGAGGATTATCTTGGCGAGACCGTCTCTGATGCGGTGATTACCGTTCCCGCATATTTCAACGACTCCCAACGGCAGGCCACAAAAGACGCTGGTCGCATCGCTGGATTGAATGTGCAGCGGATTATCAATGAGCCGACTGCGGCCTCGCTGGCCTACGGGCTCGACAAAAAGAAAGATGAAAAGATCGCGGTGTTCGACCTGGGAGGCGGAACGTTTGACATCTCCATCCTCGAAGTTGGGGACGGCGTATTTGAGGTCAAGGCAACGAACGGGGACACGTTTCTGGGCGGCGACGATTTCGATCAATGCATTATCGACTATCTTGCCGACGAATTTAAAAAAGATCAGGGCGTTGATCTGCGTGCCGACCGGATGGCCCTGCAGCGCCTGAAAGAGGCCGGCGAGAAGGCCAAGTGTGAGCTGTCGTCTTCGATGGAGACCGAAATCAACCTGCCCTTTATTACCGCGGACCAGAGTGGGCCGAAACATCTCACCATGAAACTCACGCGGGCCAAGCTGGAGGCGCTGTGCGCCGATTTGCTCAATAGCCTGGACTCGCCCTGCCTCACAGCCCTGAAGGACGCGGGACTCTCCGCCCAGCAGATCGATGAGATCGTCTTGGTTGGTGGTATGACGCGTATGCCTGCGGTGCAGGAGCGGGTGGCCAAGATTTTCGGGAAAGAGCCGCATAAAGGGGTGAATCCTGACGAAGTGGTCGCCATCGGGGCCGCCATTCAGGGAGCGGTGCTTACTGGTGATGTGAAAGATGTGCTCCTGTTAGATGTGACGCCGCTCTCCTTGGGCATCGAGACGCTCGGTGGTGTCTTCACTCGGCTGATTGAGAAAAACACGACGATCCCAACCAAAAAGAGCCAGGTTTTTTCAACCGCGGCTGACAGTCAGACGGCAGTGACGATTCGTGTTCACCAAGGGGAGCGCGAAATGGCGTCGGACAATAAGCTGTTGGGGCAGTTCGATCTGGTTGGGATTCCGCCGGCACCACGTGGCATCCCTCAAGTCGAGGTGACCTTTGATATTGACGCGAACGGCATCGTCCACGTGAACGCCAAGGATCTCGGTACCGGAAAAGAGCAATCGATTCAAATTACCGCCTCCAGCGGTCTATCCGAGGAAGAAATCCAGGATATGGTTCGGGATGCCGAGTCTCACGCCGAAGAGGACCAGAAGAAAAAGGCCCGTATTGAGGCGCATAATCAGCTTGATGCGCTGGTCTACTCCACCGAGAAATCTCTGGCCGACCATAAAGACGAAACAGATGCGGAGACGGTCGGGAATATCGAGGCCGCGCTAGAGAAAGCCAAAAAAGCCTTGGAGGGAGATGATACCGAGGCCATGCAGGCGGCAACCGAAGAGTTGACCCAGGCCTCTCATAAACTGGCCGAAGCCATGTATGCAAAAGCGGCCAAGGAGCAAGCTGAGGCGCAAGGTGACCAAGCCGGCGATGGGTCGGCAGGCCCCGGTGCGGGTAGTACACAGGCGAAAGAGAACGACGACGTTGTTGATGCGGACTTTGAAGAAGTCAAGTAAGCTTCTTACCAGTCTCTCGGGACCCTTGTCATAAGACCCCCACTTCTCCTACAGTTGGAGGAGAAGTGGGGGTCTTCAGTATCCGGGAATAGGGGTGGGTATGGCAAGTAAAGCCGATTATTATGAACTGTTGGATGTGCGTCGAGACATAGACGCAGAAGAGCTGAAAAAAGCCTATCGTAAAGCGGCGCTTCGCTACCACCCGGACCGCAATCCTGGAGACAAGGCGGCCGAAGAGAAATTCAAGGAGTTGTCGGAGGCCTATCAAGTGCTCAGCGACCCAGAGAAACGATCCCAGTATGATCGCTTTGGGCACGCCACATTTGAGCAAGGAGCGGGAGGATTTGGCGGAGGATTCGACTTTTCAACGAACTTTGAAGACATCTTTGGGGATATCTTTGGCGATTTCTTCGGCGGTGGTCGAGGGGGGCGCAGCCGTCAAGCGCGTGGGCAGGATCTCAGTTATAGCCTTGAGGTCTCCTTCGAAGAGGCTGCCTTCGGGACGGAAAAAACCGTTTCCATTCCGCGCCGGGTGACGTGTGCGCCCTGTCAGGGGAGTGGGGCGAAACCAGGAACGCGACCACAGACCTGTGGCCCCTGTCGTGGCAGTGGCCAGATGCGGTTTCAACAAGGTTTCTTTACGGTGGCCCGAACGTGCAATCGGTGCGGCGGGCAGGGGGCAGTGGTGACCGACCCGTGTGCGGAGTGTCAGGGTGCTGGGGCTGTACGGAAAACGTCGAACCTGCAGATTAAAATTCCCGGCGGAGTGGACTCCGGTTCTCGGCTCAAGCTGCGTGGAGAAGGAGAAGCCGGCCCGGTTGGCGGTATTGCCGGCGACCTGTATGTCACCATTCAGGTGGGGGAGCACCCTCTGTTTGAGCGGCAACACAACGAGGTGATCTGTGAGTTGCCTATCAGCTTCCCACAGGCCGCGCTTGGCGCTGATATCGAGGCCCCCACGCTCGAAGGGAAGATCAAAATGAAGGTGCCTGCCGGTACGCAGTCGGGCAGTGTCTTTCGACTCCGAGGCAAGGGCATCGTCGATCTGCACGGTGGTGGCCGTGGCGACCAACTCGTTCGCATCGTGGTGGAAACCCCCACCGATCTTGGGGCCAAGCAGAAAGAATTGTTGGAAGAGTTCGCTCGGCTTAATGGGGGTGAGGTGCATCCCATCTCCAAAGGGTTTTTTGATAAGGTCAAAGAGCTGTTTGGATAGGCGGGTATGAAAATACGGGATCTCGGTGAGTTTCCCTTTTTGCGCCGCCTCCGTGAGCGCTTGCCACACGCTCTCCACGACCCTCGGATTCAGCTCGGCGTGGGTGATGACTGCGCCGCCCTCTCGCTCCCAGGGCTCACGGTGTTGACAACAGACGCCATGATTGCCGGTGTCCACTTCCAGTGTGAGTGGACCTCTTTTTTTGTCCTGGGGCAGAAAGCCTTTGCCGTCAACGCGAGTGATGTGGCCGCGATGGGCGGGGAGCCAGCCTTCGCCCTCCTCAGTTTGGGTGTTCCCCAAGACTCTGCCGTCGAAGATCTAGACGCCTTTTTTGATGGCTTCCTTGATGCCGCCCAGCAGATGCGAACCTCACTCATCGGTGGCAATATGAGCGCGGCGCCGGTTTTTACGATTTCTGTCTCTCTCCTGGGACAAATACCGTACGGGCTGATCGCTCGTTCTGGCGCACGCGTCGAGGACGAGGTGTACGTGACCGGAACTCTGGGTGATGCGGCCTTAGGGTTACGTCTCCTCACCAATGAATTGACCGGAGATTCCGAGAGCATTGCTGTCCAACATCTGAAACAGCGCTTCTTATGCCCGACCGCCCGTGTCGCAGTCGGAAAAGAACTCGCGGCCCAGCGCTTGGCGACCGCTATGATTGACGTCAGTGACGGACTGCTCCAGGATTTGGGTCATCTATGCGAAGCGAGCCAGGTCGGTGCTGTTGTCGAAGCCCCAACGGTCCCACTGTCCGAGGGTTATCGGACGCTCCTGGGCCCACGGGATTGGGCACTGGCCTTGTCCGGTGGGGAGGACTACGAGTTGCTCTTTAGCGCACCGGTTACGGCGCGTCCCAGGGTCCAGGAGATCGCAGACAAAAACGCCTGTGCGATCACACGCATCGGCTCGCTCGTGCCTCAGGCAGACGGGGTGACCGTCGTGTTACCGGACGGACCGCGGGCCGCGAGCGAGTTTACCGGATTTAATCATTTTACGCAGAGCAGACCATGACACGAGACCGCCTGGCTGAAATGCTCACCCAAGTGCAACAGGGGGTGTTACCTGTCGAGCAGGCGCTTGAACGGCTCAAGCAGCTGCCTTTTGAAGACTTGGGCTTTGCTCGGATCGATCACCACCGGACGCTGCGTAAGGGCTTTCCCGAGGTCATTTGGGGGCCAGGAAAAACGAGCCAACAGATTGCCACCATTGCTACGCGTCTCGTTGAGAACGGACAGCCGGCACTGATTACGCGTCTGGATGAAAAAAAAGCCCAGGAGGTCCAAACTTCCCTGCCCGCCCTGGTATACTATCCAGAGGCCCGCATCGGAGCCCTGGGCGAACAACCGACTCCCAAGACGTCGTTGTCTATCCTGGTGGTCGCGGCTGGTACCGCAGATATTCCCGTTGCCGAAGAGGCCGTAATTTCGGCCGAGTGGCTCGGTAATAACGTCGAGCGTCTCTACGATGTCGGTGTTGCCGGTCTGCACCGCCTGCTTGATAATCTGGACCGCCTCCGGGCCGCGTCAGTTTTGATTGTGGTGGCCGGTATGGAAGGCGCGCTGCCAAGTGTTATTGGTGGGCTGGTTGATCGACCCATCATCGCCGTACCAACGAGTATCGGCTACGGTGCCAGTTTCGGTGGCGTCGCCGCCCTCTTGGCCATGCTCAACTCCTGTGCGGCAGGCGTGACGGTGGTGAATATCGATAACGGATTTGGTGCGGCTGCCGCGGCCACCCTGATCAATCGGCCACACGCTGAGCGAGCCGACAAGAGCTGAACAACGGCCATTCCAGTAGCGGCCGTGACACCGACCTCTGTGCAATATGGTGGTCCACTGCATTGGTACCCCTCGGTAGTGACTCACTTTGAAATTTGTTCTTCTCTGTGTTTGTCACATTATTCTCTCACATCCGAGAGCCTACGGTCAAAGTCGAGTCTCGTTTCTGCCTTGAGAACCCAGGGCGGGAGCAAGATAGGAGCGGTGAGATTTTCCTCCCAAATTAGTAGTGACAACCAGCCGGCAGTTGTGTATAGATGCCGAGCGGCTCTTCGTGCCCGCGTGAGCGTCACGTACGGGAGCCGAGAGGAGGCTCCGAAGATGCAAACTGGAACCGTGCTGACCCCGATCTCGCTGATCCTTGCAAGCGGCCTGTTCGTGCTGGCCGGTGTCTTTTTCAAGACACCCCCCGCTCTGGCACAGGTGCAGATCGAGTGTCCCCTGCCTGACGGCGTGACGCCGCTTGCGGACCCGCCTGTGACGGCGCAACAGGTGGAAGACGGCAGCGCCAGCCTGACCGACTTCGCACTGGCCGTGAAAGACATCTTTGTGAACGAGTCGCAGCAGGGCATTCCGACCCTCACGGAGTTAGCCTACGTGGGCTGTCTTTTCAGGCAGGAGGGGGAGGGGAAGCCGTGGCGGTCCGGTTCCACCTACATCGTGAGACTGGCGCCCAGCGACCGGGTGTTCATTCACGCGAAGGACATGGCCTTGTCCGGTGGGAAACTCAGCCCCGTGATTTATGAAGCGATCCTGCGCGCATTGGACATTGATCCGGCCGACCTGACCAGCCCGGCTGCGGCCATAACCGCTTTCACTGCGGCCGCCGCCGGGAATGGGGGTGCATTCAACGTGCCTGATATCCCGGGCGCCTCCGGCTATGCCATCGGCTTTCTCTCGGGCATCTCAGGGACACCTGTCGTGATGCTCGTCGGATTTGACCTTGACGCGTCTCACTTGGCCGCAGAGACAATTGAGCATATCGACCCGCCCGTTACGGCCAGGGAGGTGGTGGATCGGGCAAGTTTGAAGGCCTTTGTCACGGCAGCGGGGGAATACTTCGTCGAATTCCTTTCGTCCGGCAATCTGACCGGGGTCTCGCAAGCCAGGGTCATCCTGCGTGATCCGAACGGCCCGTGGATACATGGGTCCGTCTATGTCGCCATCATGGACCGTACCAGCAGGATCATCACGCTTCACGGAGGGTTCCCGGATCGGTTCGAGCTTCGACGCGGAGGGATTGCCACCGACATCGCGACCGGAGAGCTTGTCGTGGATCAGCTCATCCGCGCAGCGGAAAGTGGCCCGGACGGCGGCTTCTGGGAGTATTACTTCGACAATCCGGCCGACGATGCCGACAGCGCCGAAGTCCCCAAGGTGGGTTACGCCCGCGTGTTCACCGCTCACATCCCGAGGCCGGACGGCAGCACCGTCTCGATCGACTACATCATCAATTCGGGATTTTATCTGAGCCCAGGGGCTGTGGAGTTGCGGGGGTATCTGGAGAATCCGGGGCCGAACTCGTTTCAGAGTGGGGTGAGCGCGCTGTGGGGCTGGGTATGCGACGCCGAGATGGTGGAGATTGAGATCGAGACCGCGCAGGGGGAGGTCGCGCCGTACAGGGCGGAGTATGGCATGGAGCGGCTGGATACGCTGGATATCTGTGGGGACACGGATAATGGGTTTGTGTTGCTAGTCAACTGGAATTCGTTGGGCGCTGGTGAACACATGGTCACCACCCTGGTCGATGGGATTGAACTGGGCCGGGCGATGGTGCGGGTGACGACGGTGGGCGAGGGGGCTCAGCAGGAGTTCCTGCGGGGGGTTGAGGGCGAATGTGTGGCACATGACTTCCCGCACCAGGGGCAGAGTGCCCTATTGGAGTGGCAGGAGAGGAGTCAAAACTTCGTCATTACGAACGTGGAGTAGGGGTGACGCATGCGGCGCCCTCGCTTGTTGTGCTGAAACAGCGGCTCGCCCGGTTGGCTCGACCGTGCCCGTTCAAGACCACGGTCGTGGCCCTTTCTGCGGAATGTGACTGCGGGGAACTGACACTGCTGATTTCGAGAAATTGCTGAACGATCTGTTGGTTGTGTCTCAGTTTGACATTTCTTCTTCTCACCGTTGATTCTCTCCCCATTTTTTGGGTGCCCGCGTCATTTTTTTGTTCCTTCCTCCTAATTTGTGTAGGGACAGAGGCGGCTGTATTAGGAGCCCTTTATCAGCGAGGCCAAGACCCTGCGGGCGGCGGCGTCAAGGTCCCCCGTACGAGAGCGGAATCCAAAGGATTCAACTGAGACACTACCTACCTCTCACGTTGCTATGGAACACGACCAGGGTATGATACCCTTGGCTATAGAGGAATGTGGTGTGATTGACCATCTCGTTGGGGGTGATGCGTGGCCCCTCGATTGCCGCTGCGGAACTGGGTGGATAGGCGTACCGTAGGGGGGATGCCGACCACACAAAGGAGAACAGCGTGGCAACACCAAAAGTGATTGTGCAAATCTACCCCGTGCTTCCGGCCGAGGATCGTGCCGACCGTGAGCGCAAGCGCCCGCTGGGTCGCAACCGTGACGTGTACCATGAGGTGCTGCACGAGACCTTCGACCTGGTGAAACAGCTCGACGAAATGGGCGTGTGGGGTATCAGTACCATCGAGCACCACTTGCATTCCGAGGGGTATGAGCTGGGTCCGAATCCCGGCGTCCTGAACGCTTGGTGGGCGAGTCAGGTGAAGCATGCCTATGTCGGTGCCCTCGGCTATGTGATGGCGACCCGCGATCCGATTCGGGTGGCCGAGGAAACCGCCATCCTGGATCATATGACCCAGGGCCGCTTTTTTGTGGGCTTGACGCGGGGCTACCAGTCTCGCTGGATGGACACCCTGGGGCAGCATGTCAATGCCGTTGCGACCGTGTCGGACGGTAGCGAGGCGGATAAGCGCAACCGTGAGATGTTCGAGGAGAGTACGCGCATACTGCTCCAGTGCTGGCAGCAGGAGTCCGTAGCGACCAAGCAGCCGCATTACGAGATTCCGTATCCGTATGAAACCGGTGTGCGGGGCTACCCGGCGCGCAAGAGTATCGAATCTGCCGGCGCACCGGGAGAGCTCGGACCCGACGGCGCCATTCACCGGGTGAGCGTGGTGCCGAGCCCGTATAGCGACCCCTATCCGCGGGTGTTCGTCCCGATGAGCGGCAGTGCCGCCTCGGTGCCCTTTCTGGCCCAGCACGGGTTCCGGCCGACCTATTTCACTGCACTTGAGACCCTGGTGAACTTCGCCACGCTGTATGTTGAAGAGGGACGTGCGTCCGGCATGGATTATCCGCTGGGCGCCCGCCAGAATATCGCGCGCTGGATTCATCTCGGGCGTGACGAACAAGAATTTACCGACAAACTACTGCGCTACGATTACGAAATGTGGGTCCAACACTACTCGACCTTCTACGACGGCATCCCCAAGTTCGACACCCAGGCGGCCACGCTCCAGAGCATGAAGGACAGTGGGATTTTTCTGGGCGGCACGGTGGAGCAATTGAAAGCGGAATGGCGCCATATCTACGCCTCGCTGCCGTGCGAGTACATCACGCTCATCTGGCACTACGCGCATTGTCCCAAAGAACTCATGCTGGAGGAACTGGGTGTGTTCATGACCGAGGTGCTGCCCGAGCTGGACGCCCCGGCTTTGGACGACGGGTAGAAACCGGCCTTTGTGGTGAGGCCGGGTGGCGACAGTTGTCGGGCCAGACCACTGAAGCCCGTGCCCTGCTTGCAGGTCGAGAGAGCCATGACACGCATCAGCTCCGCACCCTCTCTGCAACAGCTCGATGGCCTCACCTCGTTTGAGCGAGCGGTCCGCCAACCGCTTATGCTCGGGCTGTTCATGCCTCACCAACAAGGCGCTTGGACACCATCGAAAGCTCCCCGGCAGACCTCGTGGACCTTCGAGTACAACGCCGAACTCGCGGTTCGCGTTGATGAGGCCGGCTTTGACCTCATCTTTGCCCTGGCCACCTGGCTCGGCAAAGGCGGCTATGGAGGTGACATCCATTTTCGTGAGCACTCAATTGATCCCTTTATCACCAGTGCCGCCCTCGCACCGCTGACCCACAATGTCCTGCTCATATCAACGGTCCATGTCCTCTACGGCTGGCATCCCTTACACATTGCGAAATATGGAGCCGTCATCGACCATATCAGTCATGGCCGCTGGGGCCTGAATGTCGTGACCGGCTATCGGCCGGACGAAGCTGGGATGTTTGGCCATGAAGCATTCCCACACAATCAACGCTACGCCATGGCGGATGAATTCACGACCGTGATGAAGCGCCTGTGGACTGAAGATAAGAACCTCGATTATACCGGCGAGTGGTATAAGACGTCTGGCGCTTTTGTTGCGCCCAAACCCGTTAATGGCTTGCCCGTCCTGGTCAGTGCCGGCTCGTCGCCGGCGGGTATGGACTATGCCACCAGTCACGCGGATATTATCTTCGCGACTTCGCCCACGGGAGCTGATCCGGGCAAGGCCTGTGCGTCCTTACCCCAGCGTATTGTGCCGATCAAGGCGCAAGCCCGGAAAAAGGGCCGAGAGGTCAAGATTCTCGTCAATCCACATGTGATTTGTCGCCCAACCGAGAAAGAGGCGCAGGCATGGTATAAGCGGATTCGGGATGAACGCGATGAGGTGGCAGTCACCAACTTCTTCAACGCTTTCACGGCTGGGGACCAGTCTTCGTGGCGTCAGCATAGCGCGCTGGACTGGGCAGTTGGCGGCAATCTCCATCTCGTGGGGACACCGGATATGATCGTGGAGTGGTTTGTCCGCCTGCGTCAGACCGGTGTAGACGGGGTGCAGGTCAATTTCTTCGACTTCGAGCCCGACCTCGACTACTTTATCACCACGGCTTTGCCCCTGATGCAGCAAGCCGGCTTGCGCCATGCAATGCCAAAGGAGGAGAGAGGCAGTGAATCACCCGGCAGGATCAATGCAGCCCCTCGCGGGTGTCAGAGCGATTGAGTTTTGCAATGTGGCGGCCGGTCCTTTTTGTGGCATGCTGCTGGCAGATTTTGGTGCGGACGTGGTGAAGGTTGAGTCACGGCAAGGTGACGCCCTGCGTCACTGGCCGCCGATAACGGACGGGTTTAGTGAGAACTTTGCCTCACTCAATCGCAATAAGCGCTCTATCGCGTTGAATTTGAAAGACGAGACCGATAACGACGTGGCGCGCCGATTGATCCAGAGCGCGGATGTGGTGATCGAGAACAACCGGCCTGGGGTGATGGGGCGTCTCGGGCTCGGCTATGAGGACTTCGCCGAGACGCACCCTCAGCTGATCTACTGCTCCTTGTCAGCCTTTGGTCAAACTGGCCCGCGTGCCCAGCAGGGTGGCTTCGATGTCACGCTCCAGGCAATAGCCGGGATCATGAGTGTGACCGGAGAGCCGGATGGCGCGCCCGTCAAATGCGGGGTGCCGTTAGCGGACTTTGCCGCCGGCCTGTATGCCGCCTTTGCCGTCTCGTCCTTGCTGGCCCAAGTCCGGGCGGGTGGGCCTGGAGGTTATATTGACGTCCCGATGATGGGGGTGAGTATGGCTATTGCTGCCCTCCAAACCAGCGAATTCTTTGGGACCGGAAAAAATCCTCGGAAACTCGGCGCGGCGCATCCCCGTAATGCGCCCTATGACCTGTTTCGGGCGAAGGATGGCCATTTTGTGCTTGCCGCCGGCAATAACAAGCTGTGGCAGAGCGTCTGCGAGGAGGTCGGTCAGCCGGACCTCGCGGTCGATCCTCGGTTTCTCACGACAACCGATCGCGCGGCCAATCAGACGGTGCTGAAAGAAATCCTCGAAAAGGTGTTCATCACGCGCACCGTGGCCGACTGGCTTGAAACCTTTGAAAACCGAGGGGTGCCGTGTGGCCCCACCAACACGTATGCTGAAGCATTGTCAGACGCGCAGGTTGTCGAGATGGGGTGGGTCCAACCTTTAACGCTCCCCAACGGGGTAACCACCCGGACTTTCGCCTCACCATTGCAGATAAATGGAGAGGCTCCGTCGATTTACCGCGGACCGCCTGAGCTCGATAAGCATCGCACCGAGCTATTGAACGAGCTTCGCCGAGAGCGCCCTTAATTCCGAAACGAGCAAATAGCCCGTCTCTCGTCCATGTCCGCCAAGAAATCCTCCAACGCCTTGACCAGCGGTCGGGCAAAACGCGCTCTTCAGGTTGGCTCGCTTGCGACTGCGGTCAGCGGCAGCTACGCCTGGAACGCCCTGAAACAGCCCTTCCAGTCGGCGGATGAAAAAGAGCAGGAACTGTTTGAGCTGCATCTCAAAAACGCGCTGAAGATCGTGGAAGGCTCCCACGAACTCCGCGGCGCATTCATGAAGCTGATTCAAATGCTGAGCATGCGCGGCGATCTCTTTCCGATGGAGATCCTCGATATTCTCGCGGTCGTCCAGTCGTCCGTTCCGCCCATGGACTATGAGCTCATCCGCGCCCAAGTCGAAAACGAGCTTGGAAAAGAGCCGGAACAGCTCTTTCGGCACTTTGACAAAGAAGCCTTTGCCGCAGCCTCGCTGGGACAGGTCCACCGGGCACAACTCCGGAGTGGCGCAGAGGTAGTGGTGAAGGTCCAATATCCTGGGGTTGACGAGACCGTGGAAC
>WTHD01000451.1 GCA_011523265.1 Candidatus Binatota bacterium | reverse complement strand
CAGTCAGCAGGTCATGCCGCTGTTGCGCTGAGCGGGCAAGCACGGGGGCTTGCCCACTCAGGTGGATACACCCTGATGGACCTTCCTGCTACGGATTATCTCCCTCATCATCGTGACCGGCCTGTTTGCACTTAGAAATGGAACGCTTCAACAATAAATCGAGTCAAATACGTCGCAAAGGAGAAGCATGGTGCAGGAGGGAAACGACATGCCAGAAACGCAACTGAAATGGTTTGACCTGTTTGATGCTCCCCCTGCACCCTCTGTCCCCCAGCGGCCGACCGTCGAGGCACAGGAGATGTCCAACCTGCCCGAACCGCAGGCCGACGAACAAGGCGTGGATTTCCATATTCAAGCCGAGGAGCTTGAATCCGACTATGACGCTACCCTGAGTGAATCAGCCGATATTCCGCTGTACGATTTCCAAGAGGAGTCGGTCAAGCTGATGACGCAAGTCGTGCCGCAGGGCGCACGGAATTTCATTTGTCTGCTGTGCGACGAGCAGGGGATGGGAAAGACTCGTCAACTGATCGCGGCAGCCGTAGAACTCAACGCGTTTCCAGCCGTGTCCTTCGCCCCGGCAAATCTGGTCGGGAAGTGGGCGGAGGACTTCGCCGAACTCGCGCCGCAACTCACGACCAAAATCGTCACGACCCTCGCCGAGGAGGGTTGGTGGGAAGGTGCAGACGTGATTCTGATCTCATACTCGAATGTCACGCCATTGGCTGACATTATCTTGCCGCCTGACGATTTTTTCAAATTGTTTATGGGCGACGAAACCCACTACTTGAAAAACGGGAAGGCGCGACGCACGAAGATCGCATATCTGATTCGCTTGAGTTGCCTGAATGCCGCGTGTTTTTTGGCGTCCGGCACTCCGCTGTACTCGCGTCCATCCGATTTGATTACGCAGATTGAACTGCTCGGTCAACTCAAGTGGTTCGGCGGAAAAGTCCGCTTCAAGCGGGCATTCGTGACGAGCCGCTATGGCGTCGAACGTGCCTGCAACACGACCGTCCTGCACAACATGCTGAAAAAATACTGCAACATGATTCGACGCACGAAAGACGGGAGGCTCACGCAAAAGACACGGCATCTGATTCCCGTGACTCCTTCGCAGCCCGTCTTTGAGAAATATCGCCAGCTGGAAAGCGTAGCACGAATGCTCCGCGACAACAAAGAGATGTACTTGGGTGCGGTTATGCAGATGCGCAAGCATCTGTCGATCTCGAAACTCGACGTGATAACCGAATGGATCGAACGGTTCTTCCGTGAAAATCCGGGGAAGTCGCTGTTAGCGTTTGGTGTGTTTGTCGAAACGGTTGAGGAGTTGGCCCGGCGATTTCCCGATGCGGCCGTGTACTACGGCAAGACACCGAAAAAAAAGAAGGAGGCAATTCGCAAAGATTTCCAGGCCGGTAAGTATCGGTTGTTTATCGGCAACATCACGGCCGCCGGCGTGGGGCTCGATCTGTACCATGCGTCTGATGTGGTGTTCTTTGATCTGCCCTGGACGGCGGCCGAGTTGTTTCAGGCTGAGGATCGGGTGCATCGCTTCGGGCAGACTAAGCCCGTCGAGGTCCATATTCCCTTTTTCGAGCAAACCCGTGACGAGCGGAACATCAAAGCGATTCTCTCGCGGGCCAAAGATGCGCGGCTTGTCATCGACGGCAAACAGGATTGGACGGCGCGGTCGTTTATTGAGGGAAGTCGGGCCAGCGTAGAGTTTGGCAGCGATCCCGCTGCATAAACGGCAGGCGAAAGGAAACGGGTTGTTGATGAAGAAACACTGCTGTAAGACAAGGATCGGTCTGTCTGTCCTGTGAAGCTGAGGTAGGCAAAAATAGATAAGGAGCAAGCGATGGCACAAGAAATTCAGTCTAATCGGCTTGAGGACTTTTTTGGAAAAAGCATGGAGATATCGGCCGAAGAGATAGAAAGACTGCAATCTACTATTTTCCCTGCGGTCACATCTCTGTGGGTGCAGGCAATCAGAGAGATAGCTCTGGTCAGTAGTTTTTTTGAGCAAACTAAAGAAACCTTAGGGGCGAAAAAGAAAGCGTTGGAGCAGGAAATAAAGAAGACAATAGAGATCGGTCGAGAATTTCCAGACGACTTGTTCCTCGACTTTCCGGTACTTGAGGACTTTGCTTGGCTCTCCTCAGAATTTGCTGTTGTCGGTCTCTGGAGGTGTGTTGAGTTGTTCAGGAAAAACGCAATCGAACACGCCTTGGGTGAAGACGCTGCACAGGGCTTATTTAGCGAGAGGAAGTTTCAAGAGATACTTCGGAGTCAAGGAATAGACGGAAGCCGGATTCGCTGTGCCAGATCTGTGGACGAATTGCGTTGTCTCAACAATGCAATAAAGCACCAGCGGCAGGTTACTGATTCCCTCGCCGAATTTCCGAGGTGGAAGGAGGGTGATGAATTAGGTGATCTCGAAAGGCATTACTGCAGATTGCGGCCTCTTGCAGAGCGATACCTAGAAGACTTGGCGAAGCGCCTCAATACCAAATTCCCACCGCCGTATGGCGTGAAGAATGCGAAGAAAGACCAGCACGGATAGTTGGTCAGCACCTCGGACTGAAGATTCTTCGGCCTGTTCGCCGCTTGACCCGCGCTCCGTGTGATGGATCTGCTGACACCTATGCAGGCCCTGTTTGAGGGCGAGGGGCTGGACGCCTGGCTGCGGGTTGCCGGCCTTATCGGCGTGACCGGGCTGGTCGATGTTGTCCAGCGTCGGGTGCTCGGCCGTCTGCACGCCCAGCTCGAAAAAACGGAAGCCTACTGGGACGATGCGGTTGTCCAGGCCCTGCGCCGGTCGCTCAGCCTGTTGGTCTGGGTAGTCGGCCTGAGCTTTGTAGCTGATGTGGGTCTGAGCCAGACCGGTACGGCGCTGGCCGACATGCGTGACTCGTTGCGGGTCATCGGCATTGTGGCCGCCTTCAGCTGGTTTCTGGCCCGGCTGATCAGTCTGGTCGAAGAGGGCATTATCGCCCTGGGCCAGGAGGGTGATGAGCCCTACGACCGGGCCACGCTCGACGCGATTGCCAAGCTGCTGCGGATCTTCGTGTTTGTGGCGGCCACCCTGGTTGCGCTCCAGACCCTGGGCTTCAGCGTGTCGGGCGTCCTGGCCTTTGGCGGCATCGGCGGCCTGGCGGTCGGTTTTGCGGCCAAGGATCTGCTGGCCAACTTCTTCGGCGGCCTGACGATCTACCTCGACCGTCCGTTTGCGGTCGGCGACTGGATTCGCTCGCCCGACCGCGAGATCGAGGGGACGGTCGAACGGATCGGCTGGCGGCTGACCCTGATTCGGACCTTTGACAAACGCCCGCTGTACATCCCGAATGCCGTCTTCACCACCATCGCGGTCGAAAACCCGTCCCGCATGCACAACCGCCGCATCTACGAGACCATCGGCATTCGCTACGACGACGCTCCCAAAATGGCCGGGATCGTGTCGGACGTGGAACACATGCTACGGAGTCATCCCGATATTGATACGCAGGCGCTGATCATGGTCAACTTCGTCACCTTTGCCCCGTCGTCCCTGGACTTTTTCGTCTATACCTTTACCAGGACGACCGACTGGGCGACCTTTCACCAGGTCAAGCAGGACGTGCTGCTGCGCATTCTGGGCATTATTGAACAGCACGGAGCCGAGGTCGCCTTTCCCACCTCGACCCTGCATCTGGCCGATGGCTTTGAAGCCGCGCAGCCCGGGTCTGATCCTGCGTCCGAGCAGACATGGCAAGAAGGCGGAAGGCAAGAAGGCGGAAGGCAGGAAGGCGGAAGGCAGGAAGTCAAAAGGCAAAGGGCAAAAGGCAAAGGGCAAATGTAGGGGCACCCCCCGTGGTCGGCCTGTATGCCTTGACGCCGACTGAGCGCCTGGCGTAGGGATGGGGGACGGGAGATCAGCCATGCAGTTTCGTGCCGAAGCCATTGATGTTGCCGATTATCAC
>WTHD01000056.1 GCA_011523265.1 Candidatus Binatota bacterium | reverse complement strand
ACCCTCCTGGGTTCGATTCCTGGTATCGAACTGCTCGACGAACTTCAGTCTCCCCCGGAACTGGACTACGACTGCGGGGCGGCCGGCCTGCGTCTGCCGCCACAACGCTTTCAGACCATCCGGGCTGAACTGGTCCGCTCACTCAAGAGCACGAGTCAGGCGGATACACTGGCAACGATCTCACACGCCTGTCATCGCGAGTGGTGCGACATCGGCGACGCGCGTCTCACCGTCCGCAATTATATCTCTTTCGTTGCCGAAGCCCTGGGGCTTGAGACCGAGCACGATCAGCTCGGCGATTTCAAGAAGACCACCGACCTGGAAGACATCCTGGATCGTTCGCGCGACGCCTGGGAGTCGCACGGACTCAGCCGGGAGCAGGCCAGAGACCTGGCTGCCAGGTACTTCGCAGATGGGGCCATGGCTCCGTAGGACATAAAACGCGGCCTTGTAGGTCGGCTTAGCCACAGGTGTAAGCCGACAGCCCTCCGCCCGGCCCCTGTCGGATTACGCTCCGCTAATCCGACCTACGAGAGCGTTTGTCGTTCCACTCGCGTCACGCCGGACGTGATCCGGCCTCCAGGCTTCGACTCCGCCCTTCCGGGCTACGCTCAGCACAAACGGCCTCGCGTTCGCCCTGAGCGTAGCAGAGCGAAGTCGAAGGGTCTGTCCGGAGGCTGGGGGGCCTGGATTCCTGCTTGCGCAGGAATGACGGACGGCTACGCAGCATCGTAATTTGCTCTGGGGCCTGTCTTTTCTCTACAGTTCAGCCTTGAAGGTATCCGTCAAGCCGTTGGCATACGAGACCCGCTTGGGAGTCAGGCGCATCATGCGTAAGCTGTCATAGCCAAAGAACGGTTCCTCAAACGGGTTCTTTGTCAGGAAACTCTCTTTTAACTCGTTCCATTCGGCGCTGTCCCGAGCGACCTCTTTGGCCAGTCCCTGTATCGTCGCGCGGGCCACTTGCAGGGTTGAGACATCAGCCGTGTCTCTATTATCAACCACAACGGTCGCCTGGGGACGCGTGAGCAGATTGTGATACTTCTCCGCGTCGGCCAGCATAATGAAGATCAAATCCAGCTCGTCGGTCTGCCCGAACGCTTGCAGATGGGCCGTCGGCCAAGCCTCCCCTTGAGTGGTGAGGATGGCCACGTGCTGCTGCGCGCACAGGTCTGCGAGTTTTTGTTTTTGCTCGGCATCCATGAATGTCGCCCTTTCTTATTCCATGCGGGTCGGGTGAGGAGTCTACGCTCGACTATGCCTGCTCCCGGTCGTTAAACGTCATGATCGTCCGAAACTTGCGGAGTACGTCCTCCCCGTAGTCGGCACGAATCTGTTCGGTGACCTTCGGTGGTACCCCCACGTCATCCCGGGCATCGGCTGCACCGCTAATAACAGTCAGCAACACGCTGTCTTTGGGCGCGCTGTTGCGGAAGCCGCGATACACGCCCGGCGGGCAGGAGAACACGTCCCATTTATTGAGCGTGACGGTTTCCTGGCCTTCCTCGCCAACCGAAAACTCAAACGCACCGTCGAGGACCATGAAGGTCTCATAGGTATTGTTGTGCGAGTGGAGGCATGGCCCTTGTCCTGGCGGGCAAACGGAAACGTGCATTGTTGTTCCCGCCGCTCCAAATATCGCGGCCGTCTCACCAAACGGATTCTTGGTCTTCTCCAGAAGGACCGGCATGAGGGTGCGGGCAAAGATGACATCCATCGCGTCCTGCGACACGTCCGCCATATCCTTGGCCGTGGACATGGGCTGGAGCTGATCAAACCGGGCCACTCGCCGGGCAATTTCCTCTTTGGTCATATTTCGATTTGCCATTGCTCCCTCTCCTTCAGACTCGTGGTCTTACCATAAACGTTGAGACGCTAAGGCCGCACCCTGGCTCAGCACTTGTAATTTCGCCCATACCACATCGTCAGCAACCATAGTATAGCCGGCAAAAGTTGAAAACCCACAGTCCGTACTGGCGATCACACGTTCCCGCTCGCCAACTACGTCGATCAGCCGCGCAATGCGTTCGGCAACGACCTCGGGGTGTTCGAGATAATTCGTCGTCACATCCACCACGCCAGGAAAGAGCAGCATATCATCCGGGAGCGGGTAGGACACAAACAGCTCGCCCTCATGCTGATGGCGCGGGTTGGCAAAGGGGATACTCAGCCCGCCCACCTTGGCCTGGTAGAGGAGCGGCAACAGGGGTTCCAAATCCATATCGTCGATATGGGGACCGTCCCAGTTCCCCCAGCACACGTGCAGCCGCACGCGGTCTTTGGGGATGTTGAGCAGGGCGGCGTTGAGCGCCTCAATATGCAGTTCGACCCGTTTGAGAAAGGCGTCGAGCGGTTGGTCCACATACAGAATCTGGCGCTCCAGGGCCAGGTCGGGTCCATCGACCTGAAGAATATGGCCGTGCTCTACAATGAGTTCGTACTCGCCCCGCAGTTCCTCGGCCAGGGCCAGCACATAGTCCCGGTCGGTGGTGTAGTCGGGGTTGTTTGGATTGCGCAACAGGGTGGTCGAGACAATGCCCGGAGTGGCGGCGGTCACAAACGTCTCGGCTGCTTGGCTTCCGACCTCCGTGCGTTCCAGGGAGGCCTTGAAGAGCCGCAGCTCTTGCTGCGCGGCGTGCTGCTCCGTGTCGTATTTCACGGCGCATTGGCATTCCGGCATGGCGTATAGGGTTGCGCTCTTGGAAATCTCGTCTCCCCTTGACGCTTGCTGTTGCTTGAGTTTGGCGTAGCCCGGAAATTTTGCAAAATCAGTCACCGTACCCCGTGGCGAGTGGCCCCCAAAGCCTGACATGCGGTCCTTGACATAAAAAGAGAAGCCGAGCCGGGGCAGTTCACCATCGCAGACAATATCGACCCCCACCGCGTGCTGTTTTTGCAACACCTCATCGAGGTCGTGCCCGACCTGTTTTTCAAACGCGGCTTCATCGACCTCGTGACCGGCTTCTCGATCGACCAACATCTGCAGGAGTCTTGCACTGCGTGGCAGACTGCCAGCATGGGTGGTGAGAACACGATCAGTGCTACGTTGCATGCAAATTTCTCTCCTCCATCACGAGCCTGCCGGAACCCAGCAAGAGTGAATATCAATAATAAATTGTCACGCGGCAAGCAAGATTATCTTTCTCCCAATCCATTCGCTATACTCACGCCGCAGCGTTCCGCAGGAATGTCCTGAAATATAAAGGAGGACTGTATGTCTGCCGATGTCCTGACTATCCGCGCCCTCCGCGCCCGCGCCGTCAGCTTACCCATGAATCGCCCGATATATACCGGGGGTGGATCAGTCACGAGATTTCCCATGGTTCTGGTTGACCTTGAGACCGAGGAGGGCATTTGCGGGTGTAGCTATATCTTCTGCTATGCCCCATTTGTCATGCTGCCGCTGGTAAAGCTGCTCGAAAATCTGGGCGAGCTTATTGTGGGCGACAAGGTTGTCCCGCTCGCCCTGGAAGAAAAGCTCCACAAGGCTTTCCGGCTGCTCGGCCCGCAGGGTTTTACGGCCATGGCCGCGGCCGGGATCGACGCGGCGGCCTGGGACGCCTGCGCCAAGGCGACAGACCAGCCCCTGGTGCAACTCCTGGGCGGGCAATCACAACCCGTTCCGGCCTATAACAGTACCGGCCTGAGCATTATGGACGTCAACCGGGTACGGAGTGAGGCCCGCGAGTTGGTTGAGCCGGGCTTCGATGCCATAAAGGTGCGACTTGGCTATGAAGATGCCCGCGCCGATGTCGAGATCGTACGGGCAATCCGCAATGCCGTGCCGGACGATATCACGCTTATGTCAGACTACAATCAGTCCTTGACCGTGCCGGAGGCCATACAACGCGCCCACGCTCTTGACGGTGAGGGGCTGTGTTGGATCGAGGAGCCGACGCGCGCAGACGACTACGCCGGCTATGCCCGGATTCGCCAGGCCGCCCATACGCCCATCCAGCTTGGGGAGAACTTCTGGGGACCACATGACATGGCAAAAGCCATTGCGGCCGGGTCAGGGGATTTTCTCATGCCGGATGTCAATAAAATCGGCGGCGTGTCCGGCTGGCTGCGGGCCGCCGCCCTGGCCGAGCCAGCCGGGATTCCCGTCTCCTCCCATCTCTATCCGGAAATCAGCGTCCATTTGCTGGCCGCAACCCCGACGCGCCACTGGCTGGAGTATGTAGACTGGGCCGAGCCCGTGCTCCAGGAGCCAACCCAGATTGAAGATGGCTATGCCTTTCCCTCGTCAACCCCAGGGACTGGCATTACCTGGAACGAGGACGCGGTCGCCCGGTATCTGGTGTAGAGTGAGTCTTTGATCGCGCCGTGCTTCGAGTTCCCCCTCCCCCTGGGAGAGGGCCGGGGTGAGGGTTCCTTTTTCAGGAACCTACCGGCTACGGGCGTTGTTTGCGCATCGAGTTCTTGACCAGGATTTTGCCGTCCTTAAAGGTCAGCACATCACACCCGCGCGCCCTCACCTTCATCCCGTCTGATACCCTGGTCCCGGTAAATATCCACTCACACACCCCCCGATTGCCCGCAATAAAGTCTCTACCCACCGGCTCGAAGTGGGCGTCCGGATAGCCTTCCCACAGACTGGCAAAGCCCTGGCGGACTTCTTCTCTCCCCTCCCACTTGGTCCCTTCGGTTTCGGTGCCGACGGAGGCCATGAACACACAGCCGTCGGCCATATGCTCCATCAGCTTGTCGAGGTCTTTGTCGTTCCAGGCCTGGGTGAAATTCGCCAGAAATTCAGGGGTGACTTCGTTTGTGTCAGACATACGCGCGTCCTCCATCGCAGTAGCGTTCCACTCATACGGGCTGATACTATCATCGCATTCTTTATGAAAGATACGGGGGAGCACCATGATTATTGGTCACGAACTGTACGGCAGCGGCCCGGAAGGCGTTATCGTCATGCACGACTTCTACGGCTGCCGGGATACCTGGGCGTTTGCCCGCAATTTTTTTGATACCAGAAATTTTACTTTCGCCTTCGTTGAGGTGCGCGGCTACGGCGCGTCGCGCCACATTCCCGGCGAATATACGCCGGTGGAAGCCGCCTCCGACATCCTGGCTCTGGCCGACAATCTGGGCTGGCAGCGGTTCCACATCGTCGGCCATTCCATGAGCGGCATGCTGGCCCAGAGAGTTGTCCTTGACGGCGGCGAGCGCGTCACGTCGGCGATCCTCAACACGCCGGTTGCGGCGACCGGCTTGCGTTTTTCGCCCGAGGGCCTGGCCGTCATCACCGACTCGATCACCGACAACGACGCCCTGGCCCAGGCCTTCGACGTCCTGACCGGCAACCGGCTGTGCCGGGAATGGCTCGACTTCAAAATCCGGCAGACCCGCTCGACCCGCAGCAAAGAAGCCCAGGCCGGCTATTTGAAGAGCCTAGCCAGCCAGGGCTTTCTCGACCAGATGAAGGGCAATACCACGCCCATGCTTATCATCATCGGCGAGTTCGACATGGAGCCGTTCACCGAGGCGATCACGAAAGAGACCTTTCTCACCTGGTACCCCAACGCCGAAATGGCCGTCTGCCGCAACGCAGGCCACTACCCGCAGCAGGAAGCGCCGGTCTATGTCGCCACAGTCATCAATCGATTCTTGCAGAAGCAGCGTTGAGCTGAGTCCTTATCTTTCAGCACGTCCTGGAAGAGGATAGAGTCGTTCCTGCGGTAAAGAGAAGAGGAGCCCAGTATGAAAATCGTCGATGGCGACAGTCACCTGATCGAACCGCTGAATTTATACCTCCAGTATATTGAGCCAGCCTACCGCGAGCGGGCCATGCACGTGGAGCAGGATAGCGCCAGCGGCAAGCTGCGCATGGTGGTGGATAATAAATCCATGCGGCTGGGGAGCGAAATCGACGAGATGCTCAGCATCGTCGTCGGTTATGGACAGAAGGAAGACGGGAGCGCGCTCAACGAGTTTGACCAGTCCCTATACGAGGGCGGCGCCTGGCAGGACATGGACAAGCGCATGCAGTTTCTGGACGCCGAGGGCATTGATTCTCAGGTCCTCTACCCCACCCTGGGCCTGTTATGGGAAGGCGAAGTCCAGGACCCGCAGCTCGCCGCGGCCCTCTGTCGGGCCTACAATACCTGGGCGTTTGAGATCAGCGCCGGCCATCGTGACCGCCTCTTTCCCGCGGCCCATATCTCCCTCCGTGAACCAACGCTGGCCGTACAGGAGATCCAACGGGTGGCCAAACTCGGCGCGCATTCGATCATGATCGGCTCCGCGCCCATCAACGGGAAAAGCTTCGGCCACCCGGATTACGATCCGCTCTGGGCGGCCGCTCAGGATTGCAATATCGCCGTCAGCATTCACCCGGCCGGCAACAAGGAATATCTCGGTAGCGCCTGGTATAAGAACCGCAACCCCGGCTTCATGTTTATCTCCATGAATGTGATCCAGGACCCCCGTATGTCGCTGAGCACCATGGTGTATGACGGCGTGTTCGAGCGCTTTCCCGAATTGCGCGCGGCAACCGTGGAATCCATGGGCAGTTGGGTTGGGGAGTGGATTGAGCGTTTTGACTACCGCTACCAATACATGCGCCACACCTCGCAGATGAAACGCCCGATCCGGGAGTATCTGGCCCGCAATATCTGGATCAACGCCGACCCGAGCGAAAAGCTGCTGCCGTATATCGTCCAGTTTGCCGGGGACGAGAAATTCTTTGTCGGCTCGGACTATCCGCACGCCGAGGGCTTTACCAAGCCGGTGGAGACCATGCGCGAGTTGCTCTCCACCCTGCCAACCCAGTCGGTCGATAAAATCCTGGGGGCGAACGCCGCCGCGTTTTATGGGATTTAGAGGGCGGCCGCCGGCTGCTCCTGGGCCGTGGCGTCATCCGCCCGGAGGACCGGCATCACCTGTGACGCAAACAACTCGGTGCTGCGCACGGCCAGGTCGTTGGGCAGGCTGCCGTATTTGAACACACCGACAAACTGACTCGGGTTCATGGCTTGGCGCAGCTCCCGGATGGCGGCAACGCACTGCTCCGGGGTGCCAAAGATCTGCGTTTTGGCGAACTCCTGCTGAAAGGCGTTGGCCTGCTGCTGGCTGGCCTGGGCAAGCTCGGCATAGGCCTCATAGCCCTTGGCGGCGCGGAAATGCTCGGGTTCATCAAAAGCGTAATGCTGCACGGCGGTGTCGGCATAGTCCATGATCCACTTCCGCCCGTCTGCCTGGGCCGACTCGTCCTCGGAGCAATAGATCCAGGCGGTAATAATGGGCCGCCGCGCCACGGTTCCGAATCTGGCGCACGCCGCCTGATAGGCTTCATAGTCCTTCAGGTGGTCGGCCCAACTCTTCTGGGGGATGATCAGCATGCCCAAGCCGGCCCGCGCCATGATCTCGCCAGTCTCGGGGCTGATAATGGCCCCGTACATCCGTCCGGTCAGGTCCGAACTGACCGGACGCGGGCGAATGCGCATCTCCGGGATGTTGAAATATTTGCCGGCAAAGGAAAAACGGTCCTGTCCGAGGGCGCACTTCACGACCTCGATACTCTCGATCAGACGCTCGCGCGCCTCGCTCATCGAGACCCGAAAGCCGTCGTACTCCACCTGGGCGGCGCCGCGCCCGAAGCCCAGCAGCAGCTCGCGTCCGCGCGCAAAATTATCCAGCATGGCAATCTGCTCGGCGACCCGCACCGGGTCGTGCCAGGGCAGCACGATCACAAACGTGCCCAGTCCGATCTTCTTGGTCCGTCCGCACACATAGCTGAGCATCTGCACCGGGTCGGGAATGAGTTCGTAGTCCGTGAAGTGATGCTCCACCGACCAGACCATATCGAACCCGAGATCTTCGTATATTTCGGCCAGGGCAAGGTCTTCGGCGTAAATCTCATGGTCCGGGCGGGGTGACCGAAAATAGTTCTGACAGATCAGCGAACCTCCGAATTTCATGGCATATCCTTTCTTTCCCTCGTCCTGGCGTGGTCGGGCTGCATTCTAGCCGAAAAGGCGTTATGCAGATAGTCGTTTGCGAGAGGAGGGTACGATGCCAGTGAGTCGTCTGTCAGGCATGGCCGGGATTGGGGTTGACCGCATGGGTAATCTGGCGGACCAGTCCCAGGACGGCGCGATACTGCGTTTGGAGAATCTCGACACCGACCTGCGGCCGCCGCCCGGAGTGGAAGAGGCGACCCGGCAGGCGGTAGGGGAAGACGACGCCAACAGCTATCTGCCGTTTCTGGGTGCCGACACTCTACGGCAGGCGGCCGCCGCCCTCGTCAGTCGCCTCTCGGGTGTGGAGTATCATTGGCAGAATTCCACCATTGTCAGCGCTGGCGGTCTGAACGGCATTCTCAACGTGCTGTTGGCTCTGCTTGAGCCTGGAGATGAGGTCATCCTTACCGACCCGATCTATATTGGTCTGGTCAACCGCGTGCGGCTGGCTGGCGGTGTCCCGGTTTTTGCGCCGTACCAGATTGAAGACGGCGTCTGGCGTTTGGACCGTGACCGGTTGCGGCGGTCCGTGACCGCCAAGACAAAAGTCCTGCTGATGATGAGCCCCTCCATGCCGACCGGCGCCGTTTTTACGCGCCAGGACTGGGACAGCATCTGCGCGGCCTGCCAGGATGCCGACGCCTGGCTGCTGTATGACAGTGCCATGGAACGCATTCTGTTCGACGGCCTGGCCTCCCTGCACCCGGCCGCGTTCCCCGGTATGGCCCAGCGGACCATTACGGTTGGTGCGGTCTCCAAGGAATACCGGATGATAGGCTGGCGGGTCGGTTGGATCGTTGCCCCGCCCGCCATTATCGATGATATCGGTCTGGTGAATATCTCCAACGTGGTCTGCCCGGTCGGCATCGCTCAAGCCGCGGCAACCGTAGCGCTGCAAGCGCCCGACGCTGATATTGCCGCGGCCAGCGCGGAATGGCAGCACCGGCGAGATACGATTCTGCGCGAACTTGAGGGTTTCCCCATCGTCAAGCCCCAAGGCGGCTGGTCCATGCTGCTGGATGTCTCGGGTTTTGGCCTGACGGGCGCGGAAGCCTCTCAGCGCCTGTTGGAGAAGGGGAAAATCGCGGCAACGGCCATGACGGGCTGGGGCAGCGAGCGGAGCGCAAACTTTGTCCGTTTTGTCTTCTCAAACGAACCCGTCAGTCGGCTGCACGGCCTGCGGGAGCGGGTAGAAGCAGCTTTATCCTGACGTAGGGGCATGCCCCTTCAGAAAATCCCCTCTTGGGAGGGAAAGAGGAAACGTGTCCAGCATTTGCTTGGCTGTTGGAGGACACGCTTCCTCTTTGTGCCGCGGAGCGGCGAGGTGGGTTCTCCGGCCTGTTCCTAGCTCGGCGACGCTTCGAGTATCCGTCCGATTAGGGGACTCTGGTGCCAGCAGACCAGCTTCCAGTCTCCATCCCGATACACCCAGGTCAGGGTAAAGCCCATAAAGCGCTGGCGGAAACCGGCATCGCGCGGTTTGCCCCGAAACGTCGAAAAGCCGCTGACATGGCCGGTATCCCCAAACACCTTGAAGTGCGTTTCACGCGGCTTCCATTCAAACGACTCCCACATCCCTTTCCCGCCGGCGTGGAAGGCAATATGGTCCTTGAAGTCGTCCAGGTCCATGCGCCACGGAAAGTCTTCGTCCAGAATTTCCGCCTCTGCGTCAAACGCCCGCCAGAAGGCGTCCAAGTCGCCGGTATTGAGCCCGTCATTCCAGGCGTGAAAGGCCGCTTCCAAACTCGGTATGTCTGCTGCCATGCTGTTCCCCTTTTCTCTTTCGGCCTATATAGCGGGTTGACCAGCGGAACTCTATGATGTTTTGAAACAAATATTCGGCATGACACAAGGAAGGTGAATCATGAGGCAAAGAGTCACGCACGGTGTCAGCGTCCTATTCCTGCTCGCGAGTATCTTTGTCGGTCTGCCAGCGGCCCGAGCCGAGCAGCTCGGAGAACTGAATTTCCCGACCTCCGGCTCAGCCGAAGCCCAAGAGCACTTCCTTCGGGGCGTCAAATATCTGCATAATTTTGGATTCGAGGACGCCGCCGAGGCGTTCCGGGCGGCGGCGCAAGTCGAGCCGGACTTTGTCCTGGCCTACTGGGGAGAGGCGCTCAGTCACAATCATCCGCTGCAACCGGCGCGTGACCTTGAAACGCCAAGAAAAGTCCTGGCCCGGCTCGGTTCCTCAGCGGCCGAGCGCGCCGCCAAAGCCCCGACTCCGCGCGAAGCCGGCTTACTTGCCGCGGTAGAGATTCTGTATGGAGAGGGAGACGATGCCAAACGCGCCTTTGCTTACGCAGAGGCGATGGGTCGGTTGGCGACCCGCTATCCTGAGGACGAAGAAATTCAGGCGTTTTACGCCGTTGCCCTCCTGGGGACGGTCCGCCATCTCGGAGACACCTGGGGAGCAGAGTCAACGTTTGGGGTCCGGATGGAAGCGGGGGCGATAGCCCAGGAGGTGTTTCGCAAACACCCAAACCATCCCGGTGCGGCCCATTATATTATTCACGCCTTCGACGATCCTATTCACGCGCCCCTGGCCCTGACGGCAGCCCAACGCTACGCGACAATCGCTCCGGATGTCTCCCATGCCTTACACATGCCCTCGCATATTTTTATTCAGCGCGGCATGTGGGCCGAAGTGGTGGCTTCCAATGAAGCCTCATATCAAGCCGCTTTCGCGAGGTGGCATCAGCGAGACAGTTTTTCTAAAACACAACGATATTTTAATGATGTGTATATCTGGCACGCTTTGGATTGGGGCCAGTACGGTGCACTGCAACTGGCGGATTGGGCCAAGGCAAAGCAGGCGATTGCGCTGCTGCGGCCAGTCGCACAGAAAAGCACGGTCTCAAGGGTCAAGGAAGGTGTCGGAGAAATGACGGCCCGCTATATTGTCGAAAGCGAGCGATGGGAGCAAATTCCGTTTTCTTCCGATCTCACTACTCACGAGTTGATGGCAACCGGCATGAGCGCTGTGCGCATGGGCGATGTGGCAATCGCTCAGCAGGTGGAGGCCAAGTTGAGCGCACGAGAGCAGGAAGGAGTGTCGACTCGCTTCAAACAGACTCAACAGGCGTTGACTATTATGCGTCTTGAGGTCGCAGCCCTGGTTCGTCTGGCACAGGACCAGGGCGACACGGCCATCGCCCTCATGGAGGAAGCCGTGACGATTGCCGACAGTATGGGCCTGCCCAACGGCTCAGCCATACCAATCAAACCCGCGCACGAGTTATATGGAGAAATCCTGCTTGAGCTTGACCGGCCGCAACAGGCGATGACCTGGTTCGAAGCCTCTTTGCGGCGTACCCCGAACCGCCCCCTTTCGCTACGCGGCTTGGCGCGCGCAGCCGCAAAAAACGATGCCCCCGACACCGCGCGTCAAAGTTATCAAAAGCTTCTTGCCGTCTGGGGGGACAGGCATACCCCGGAGGCACTGCAAGAAGCGAGAATGTTTCTGGCCGCAGCGGACCAGTAAGATACAAGGAGTAAGCATGCCCGAAGAATCGTGTAGACAAGCCATAGACACCGGAACCGACCAACTCCTGTGCCGTATCGAAGAGCGGGTTGGAGTGGTGACCTTGAATCGCCCTGAGGTGCGGAACGCGCTGTCGGATACCCTGACCCCGGCGCTCCGCACCATCATCCCGGAGTTGGCGGTCCGCCCCGATGTTGGCTGCATTATGCTCACCGGAGCCGGGACGGCCTTTTGCGCCGGCGGCGATGTCAAAACCTTTGGCTCGTGGTCCAAAGAAGAACAGACGCCGGAGGAGAAGATCCAACTCTTACGGCGGCGCCAGAGAACGCTGACCGGCATGATTTACGAACTCGAAAAACCCGTGATCGCCGCCCTGCCCGGCCCGGCCGCCGGAGCCGGACTTTCGATCGCCCTGGCGTGCGATATCCGCATTGCCGCGGCGCGGGCATTTGTCACCACCGGGTTTGGGAAGATCGGGCTGCCCGGAGATTACGGGGGAAGCTGGTTTTTGACCCAACTGGTCGGCACAGCCAAGGCGCGAGAACTCTATTATACCTCCGAGCGCATCGGGGCCGCGGAGTGCGAGCGTTTAGGCATTTTCAACCGGGTCTTTCCGAACGAGACGTTTGAGACGGAAGCCCTGGCCTTTGCCAAACGGATTGTCGCCGGCCCACCGCTGGCCTTGCGCTATATGAAGGAAAACCTGAACCGGGCCACGACCCAGGACCTGCATACCTGCCTGGACATGGAAGCGGACCGGCTGATCCGGGCGTCCGGGACACAGGATTTTCAAGAAGCGGTTCGCGCTTTCAAAGAGAAAAGATCGCCCGTCTTCACCGGTCGCTGAACTTTCCCATGACGACAAATATTCTCCTGCTCGATGTCGATGGTGTGCTGAAATCTCTCCAGGGTGCTGCTGGCACCATACGCGGGACGGATTGGAAAGAGGGAGTCCAGGAATTTGTTGCGTGGTGTCAGGAACAGTTCCACGTCGTCCTTATCCTCTCTTCGTGGCAGGCTCACATCCACCTGGAGTTCGCAGCGCTCGATATCCATCTGCCGTCACTGTCCTGGAAGGCCACAAAAACTGAGGGGCTGGCCGGCCTGGTCGGGCCAGGAAAAAAGATCGTGTGGGTCGAGGACGGCTGGGACGCCGAGGATCGAGCGATAGCGGAAAGTCTTGGGATTACACTGGTGGAAACACATTTTCACGAACCACTGACACTGACGCGCCAAAAGATCGCCGCGGCATAAACGCCGTCACTGGTCAGCAGTCCTTCAGACTGATACACGAGAACGCCAGCCCTAGAGGAGACACCACGGTATTGGTTGGAGTAGTATATGGCAAACGGCCACACCAACGCAGAGCAGATTGAGTATTGGAACGAACGGGGCGGTCCGCAATGGGTCAAACTCCAGGAGCGGCTCGATGCCCAGATCGGTCCGTTGGGACTTGTTGCCTTGGAGCAGGCGGCCGCGCAGCCGGGAGAGTCCGTGCTCGACGTTGGCTGCGGGTGCGGACACACCGCGCTCGCTCTGGCGGAGCAGGTCGGTCCTCACGGCTCGGTGACGGGGATTGATGTCTCCCGCCCCATGCTGGGTCGCGCCCGTGAGCGTCAACAGGAACAACAGCTTCGGAACCTGAGCTTCCTGCCTGCCGATGCCCAGACGCACCGCTTTGAGCCGGAGAGCGTTGATCTGCTCTTTTCTCGTTTCGGCGTCATGTTTTTCGAGGACGCTGCCCAGGCTTTCGGTAATCTACGGACTGCACTCCGCCCTGGAGGGCGACTGTGTTTCCTGTGCTGGCAGGAATTGCAGAAGAACGATTGGGTTCGGGTTCCGCTTCAGGCCGCGGCCCAACATGTACCGCTTCCGCCTCGTCCCGAGCCCGGCACCCCCGGTCCCTTTTCCTTGGCCGACCCTGACCGCGTACGCGCTGTTCTCGACTCGGCCGGATTTCGCAATGTGCGCTGCCAGTCCCATGAAACGGATATCAGCGTCGGCGGTGCAACGGGCGTAGACGGAGCGGTCGCCTTCCTTCTCGCCATCGGCCCGGTTGCATCCCTGCTGCGTGAGTCCGATGCCGAGACACGCAGCCGCGTTGCCGAGGCTATCCGTTCAGCCCTGCTCCCGTATGCGGACGGAGACAGCGTCTACCTGTCGAGCGCAACCTGGGTCGTGCAGGCAGACGTACGCCCATAAAACGGCGTGGAGGGACCCGGCTATTCTCGCCAGGTAAAGAGACGCAGGCAGTCCGTCGCCAAATCAAACAAATGGCGACAGCCGGTTGGGCCCCCGATCCGATCGACGACCGGAGGCGTGAAATTTTTTCCGAGTTTGAGGCCGTTGAGCCCTCCCGTTCGGGAGTGAGGCTCTTCGCATAGCCCGCGGAAGGGTAGCCGTCCGGGCCGACTGGTGGCGTTGGTGATCGTCCCCTCAGCGTCGATATCAAAATCGATCTGCATCTGCTGAAAGCGGTCATCCAGTGCATGCCGACAGTGAAACCCCGCCCGGTCAGGGCGTGGGGTAATCTGTAAGCGCTTCGTACGCCAAAAGAAGCGCGCCTCCCCCGGTTCAGGGACAGTCATATCAGGGTCGAAAGACTCAACCGTCCGTTCCTCAAACAGTCGGGCCGACTGGTCACGATACGTAAAGCACGAGTTCTTCAGCATGCTGAAATCGGCGCGGTCCCGTTCCCAGAGCATACGCGCCAGCCGGCTCGGTCCGGGCGGCATGTCCGTCACAAACGACGCAAACCGTTCATGATCGTCTTTGGGAACCGGAAAGGCCTGGAGGCTGACGCGCGCCATTTCCGTCGCTAACGTCCGGTGCTCTTTGTGACCTGGCAGATTGCCCAGGGTCGCTCCCATGATCCGGCTAAAGCCCTGACCAATCGTTGCGCCCTGAATGGCGGGAATACGTGCCGTCAAAGCAGGCGAGAGCATATCGGAGGAGCCGGAGAGATGCGTCGCGGAGGCCCGACGAATTTCATACGTCGGCAGACGCACAATCCACTCGGAGGTCAGTGTACAGCGATGGTCGGCAAGCGTTCCCCGGACCCGCATTTCCGAGTTGACCGGATTGTCAATCTCAGCCTCAAAGGTTCGCGTATACCCGGCTTCCGCAAATGGGAGAGAGCAGGCGTAGGCTGCGACGGAACGAGTCATAAGGGGAGCGAGCAGGTCTGCACGCGAAAGGCAAACGATAGTCGTCAGGCGGAAGATGCGCTTAGACCGGCCGCGCGCTCATGGGCTCGGTGGAAAGCGTCACCTCGCGTCCCGCCCGCATTTTGGTGAGGACGTGATCCACCACCGTTCCATAGTGAATGCCAACAATGGACAATTCGAGAGCCTTCACGAGGTGTGATCCCGGAAACTGAAATAGGGCGCGTTTCGTATGCAAATACTCGCGGGCGGCTTCATAGACCGATTGGGCTTCTGCGCGTGGCAGGACGCCTTGGGCAACCGCTTCTCGCACGCGCTGGACAAAATCCTGGACTTCGGTCAGACCCATGTCGGGCCGGCAGCGCACCAACGCATCCTGGGCATAGGACAGCATCTCGGCAAACCGCTTCGCATCTTGTCCGTCCAACTCAATATAATTCTTGGCCGCGGCCCCCATCTTGTCCCAATAGGAACCCAGATTCCGGGCCTCCGTGTGGATATCCCGCAGGAATTGTCGGTCGAGCTGAACGGCGCGCTTGAGCAGATGGAAGTAGCCCCGCTGTTCCTTGGTCCACAATCCGCCCAAGCCCTGCCTGGCAAACGAGCGAAGCACCGCCGAGACATGGCTCATATCAAGATGGCTGCTCGTAAAAATATGGGTATCCAGGCGACCAATCAGGCGCTCCGCCCGCCCATACATGGCCTGCTGGCTGAACAGGGACTCCAGGATATGGAGGAAGCCACTCTGTAGATTGTCGAGGCCCATCACGGGCTTGAACTGGACCGTGTCGTCCACATTATTGCACGCCAGCTCTGCTTCGAGCAGGCGGCCCTGTTCTTTGAGCTCGACGTATAGCGGCGTATGCGGCAGCGGGGTCAGGGTGCCGGTCATGGCCGAGAAAACCCCATTCTTCTCGACAAAGTCAACAATATTGTCAGCCGTCTGTGGGGTATCAGTATCAGCCCCAAAGATGAAACCGGCCTGGACCTCAATGCCGTTTTTCTGCAGCAACCCAATCGTATCTTTTGGCGCAGTTTTGATATTCTGAATCTTATTCATCTGCCGCAGTGCCGCGGGGTCGGGGTTCTCGATGCCCAGGAAAACGGTGGCAAATCCGGCCTGCTGCATCAGGGGCACCAGATAGGCCAGCGATTCTTTGCCCAGGTCAATGCTCGCCTGAGTAAAGAATTCAAAGGGATAGTCGTGCTGACGCTGGAATTCCGTCATCGCGTCCAGGATCTCTTCCATGGCCTTGGGTTCGGACACAAAATTATCGTCAACCGTGAACACCCCGCCACGAAAGCCGGTGTCATAGATGGCTTGTAACTCGCGCGTGACATCGGTGCCGCCCTTTGCCCGGGGGAATCCACCGTTGAACTGAATGATGTCACAGAAATTGCACCGAAAGCGGCAGCCGGCGGTTGTTTGCAACATCAAGGCCCGGTAGTGACCGACATCTATCAAATCCCAGCGTGGGCTGGGCAAGCCGTCAAACGGTTCGAAAATTGAACGATCCTGAAGGTATTTGCGGGAGGCCTCGGGTTCGTTGAGGACTCGTTCGGGGATGAACAGAAAGGGGGACTCGTCGCTATGTGTGGGAATTTCCTCCAGGCGACGATTGAGCTCGGCAATCCACGGACTCGCCTCGCCCCAGACCAGGTAGTCGAGACCCCGATGCAGCACCGCATCCTGCTCGTTCCGCGGGTCCATAATGGAGCTGCGATAGGTCGAGGCCAGGGGCCCGCCAAGAACCCAGGGGGTGTCCGTTCCGCGGGCCGGTCCTTCGAGGAGGTCAACCAAGGAGTCGCGTTGGACATTCATCGCCCCGGCAAAGACGGCGTCGCTGTCCTGGATTTTTTTTCGGAGCTGCTGAGACGAGAGTCGCCCGACGTTCAAATCAACCAGTTCAAATTCCCATTCGTCCTGCGGCATCAGGGCCGCGAAGGTCAGCAGCCCAAGGGGTGGGAACGGCGCTTTGCGCCGGATGTACTTCATCACATACTTAAAGCTCCAAAAGGAGTCAGCCGGGAATTCCGGCGCAACCAGCAGTCCTTTTTTCATACGCATGGCATTACCCCTTCACTACCACCCGTTATGAGGAAGGAAATCCTTATCTTGGTTTGTCTGCACAACTGGGTCACCCTACCTTGTTCTCTTGTACAGTTCAATGCTCTCAAGGAGCCAATGATAGTCAACGAAAGAAATATGATGGCGAACCGCGCGAGAGATAAGCGGCTGAGAAAGGTGAGTTGGGGCGGTATCGTTACCGCCCCTTTCTGTCGCTCACATTATGCCTCTGGAGGAGAGAATCCAAAGAGCCTCATGGCATTATCCCGCGTCAATTGACGGCGTTCGTCCGCAGGTACCCCGGCAAACATCTTCTCCAGGAACTCCATCGATTTCGGCCACGTCGATTCCGAGTGCGGGAAGTCGTTGCCCCACAGCATGGTGTCCATGCCGATCCGGTGGCGCAGCAGAACGCCGACCTCATCTTCCTGAAACACGGCAAACATATTTCGGCGCCAGTAGTCACTGGGCAACAGCCCCTCTTTGGATTTGAATTTCGCATACACCGGCCGGTCAGTATACGTATAATCCATCTGTCGCAGCCAGTGCGGAGCCCATGAGATCTCGTGCTCGACAGAGCCAATCTTGAGGCGCGGATAGCGCTCGCACACCCCAGCAAAAATAATATCGGTCAGTGCATAGCGGACCCAGTAATCTTGAGTGGGCCGGAGTCCGGCTGGCGTGAAGGTCGAAAAACTGACCGAGATCTCACAGCCAGGCACGTTGGCCCGCTGCGTCGCCAAGTGCATTAAGAGCGGCATCTCCGTCTCTTGGGCAACCGCCCAGAATGGCTCGTACAGAGGATCGCGGTAGGGCCGTCCGGGCAGCGGAGTGACGGGAATAAATACGCCGGCCAACCCGAGTTCGGCACAGCGCTTGAGCTCGGCACTCGCCTGGGCGGGATCATCGACATTGATCATGCCAATGCCACGCAGCCGGTCGGGATAGGCGGTACAAAAATCGGTAATCCAGTCGTTATAGGCGGAACAAATGCCGGACAGGAGTTCGCTGTCCTCCAGGTGGTACCAGAACAGCCCCTGACTCGGCTGCAGCACGGCTCCCCAGATGCCATCCATCTCCAACTCGGCAATCATCGCCCGCGGCTCATACGCTCCTTCTCTCACGTCTTCCCAGATGCTGACAAAATCGATGGTCGAACCGTCATCAAAGCGCCGACCCGCCTGGGTCACGCCTCCGAGCGTGGCGACCTGGGTGTCGCCGATAAACCACGCGTCCCCGTCTCTTCCATCCTCGGTTTTATAGCGCTTCATCACCGGCGCCCGGTCCAGCAGCTTCGAGGGCATACCCTTGGTGTAGAGATCGGGCGGTTCGACAATATGACTATCACTCGAAATAATGACTGGAGCTGCCATAGGTCCCTCCTCAGTGCACTGAGTCGACACCTAGCAGGCAAACGTTCGGGGCACAAGGAGAAGGACCACTGCGCTGGCTTCGTTGCTGGAGATCGAACGAACTGGTATAAGGCGGCGTTATCGGTCGGCGGCCCGATCGGTTTTACGGGCCGGGGAGACCGCCGGCCAGCAGGGGGACGTATGCAAAACTTGCTCTGGGTTTTGAGAGGCTGTAGTCTGCTCTG
>WTHD01000389.1 GCA_011523265.1 Candidatus Binatota bacterium | reverse complement strand
CGTCACGCAAGCCAGCAGAGCAACGAAAGAAAACAGCCCCAGCAGTCCTCAGAGCGGTCAGACCAGCAGCCCGGACAATCTGGCGGGCAGGGAAAAGGCGAACGGTTTTACAAACCGGGCGAGCAGCCCGGCGGATTTCTGACCCAGGCTGCCCGCTATGTCAAAGTTCGTATTCCGACCGGTATGAAGGCGGAACAGGACAGCCAGGAACTGACCGAAAATACCAGCCCGGCGGTCCCAACCACGCCCTATAGCAACGCCCCACTCGCGGACCGTCCGCCAGAGAAAAACGCTCCCCAGCAGCGCATTCCACTCGAATACCGAGGGATCTTACAGTAGGAGCAGCATGCCAGCTTCGTCATCCCCACTATCCTCAGAGCTATTATCCCCGGAACAGCGGGTTGAACACTTTCGACACATCTTTGCGACCATCGAAGAAGAAGTCGGCCGGCTCATCGTTGGCCAGCGGAGTATCTTGCGAAAGATCTTAACCGCCTTTTTTGCCGGTGGGCATGTCCTCATTGAAAGTGTGCCGGGTCTGGGTAAGACACTGATGGCCAAGTCCCTCAGTCAGTCCCTGGCGCTGAGCGCCAAGCGCATTCAGTTTACGCCGGACCTCATGCCGTCTGATATTGTTGGGACCCAAGTCCTGTCTGAAGGCGCTGACGGCAAGCGCTATTTTGAATTCAAGCCCGGTCCGGTCTTTGCCAATATCGTTCTGGCGGATGAAATTAACCGGGCTACGCCCAAGACCCAATCTGCCGTCCTCGAAGCAATGGAGGAGCAGCAGGTCACCGTTTTTGGGGAGACGCATACCCTCACGCCCCCTTTTCTTGTTGTGGCGACTCAGAACCCGGTGGAGATCGAGGGGACCTACCCGCTCCCCGAAGCGCAACTGGACCGTTTTCTGCTCAAGCTGGTTATCGAATCGCCCAGCGCGGATGAGGTGGCCGAAATTCTTGAGCGGACCACAAAAGAGACGCAGTACCGCATCAATCCGGTCCTCTCGGCAGATACGGCTCCGGCAGTCATCGCCGAGATGCAAAATCTGGTGCGCGAAGTCCTGCTGGCTCCCCCGCTGAGTTTGTATATTGCCCGGCTTATTGAGGCAGCCACGCCCGGCAACCCAAATTCGCCGGTGCCTGAGGTCGCGCACTATTTCCGCTACGGCCCCAGCCCGCGTGGGGCTCAGGCCCTCACCTTAGGGGCCAAGGTCAACGCCCTGCTCGACGGGCGGGTGCATGTCAGTTTTGAGGATATCACCGACGTTGCGCTGTCGGCCCTGCGGCATCGCTGCCTGCTGAACTTTCAGGCTGAGGCAGAGGGCATTAGTGCCGACCAGATCATCGAACTGCTGCTGAAACAGGTCCCGAAAAAATAGGAGAGGCCCATCCATTTTTTCTGTCCCTCGCACGGCAACAAGAGACATGGCAAGATGGAGAAACAGTAAGAGCTACACACCCAGCCGGTGGTGGGAGCTGAAAGGAATCTGAGGACGATGAATCTTATCCACACGGTTTTTGAGCCCGAAGGCCCAGGCCCGCATCCAACCATTCTTGCCCTGCACGGCTGGGGGGCCAATGCACTTGACCTCCTGGGCTTATCTCCGCATCTGTGTCGGGGCCAGTTTCTCGTCCTCTGTCCGCAGGGTCCACTTCAGGTTCCCATCGGTCCAAACATGGTCGGTCACGGCTGGTTTCCGCTGACGAGCGGCGGGCCGATCGATGTCCAGGCGATTCTCTCTGCACGCGAGGCCGTTCGAGCCTTCCTCGACGAAGTACTGCAGCGCTACCCTGTTGATTCCAAAAAACTGTGCGTGCTGGGTTTTAGTCAGGGCGGGGTCATGGGCTACAGCCTGGCCCTGGGCGAGCCCGAGCGCTTTGCCGGACTCGCGGCTCTCAGTTCGTGGTTACCGAAAGATATGCTGACCGCATTACCGGACGTGCTGGCAACCGAGCAACTTCCCGTGCTGGTCCAACACGGCAGTAAGGACGAGTTGGTCGATGTGGGCCGGGCCCGCCAGTCCGTCGAAATCCTGCGTGATGTCAAAGCGCCCGTGACCTACCGGGAGTATGATATGGGTCACGAAATCAATGCCCGCAGCCTGACCGACCTGTCCAACTGGCTCCAGGAAAAGGTGGTATCGCCGATTACTTTGGCGTCCTGAATCCGCTCCACCGGGCAGAGCTATCCCGCCGACTTGGACTGAAACAGAAACTCCGTGGTCACCTGCAAGAAGTGCTCAAGCTGGTCGTGGTGAACCCAGTGGCCAGCCTTGGGGATCGTCACCAGCCGGGGATTGCGGAAGGCTTTTGCGCGCTCACGATCTTTCTCCAGATCAACCGCCCAGGATTCGCTGCCTCGGAGGAGGAGGAGCGGGCAGGTAATGCGTCCCCAGATTTCTTGGGCATCCGCCATATTGAAGCGATACGGTGAGCGGGCACGAACATAGTTGTCAAACTTCCAGGTATAGGTTCCGTCCTCGTTGCGGTGGGTTCCATACACGGTCAGGTGGTGGGCCTGCTCCGGGCTGAGGTGGGGGTTGGCTTCACGCATACGTTCGACCGCCTCTTCCAGCGTCTTGTAGCGCTTTGGCAGGCGACCGGCGAACCCACGCATTTCATCGACCCAGTGTTGCATCCGCTCAAACGCACTTTTCGGCTGCTCTTTGAGCATCTGCGGAGGGGGTCCCCAGCCCTCAATGGACACACCCCTGGTCACTTTTTCGGGATATACACCGGCATACTGGAGCACGATACCACCGCCGAGAGAATGCCCAATTAACGTGACTGGAAACAAGTCGAGCTGAGCCAAAAGCTGCGCAATATCGACGACATGGTCAATCATCGAGTACTCACTGCCGCGAGCCCACTCCGAATCGCCATGTCCGCGTAAATCCGGGGCAACGATATGATAATCTCCGCGCAACGCCTGAGCGACCCAGTCCCAATTCCGACAATGGTCCCGCCCGCCATGAATCAGAACGAGCAAGGGTTTGTCAGGATTGCCCCAGTCAACATAGTGCAGCTTGAGACGCTGCGAGTAGAAATAGTGCGAGGTCGGTCCGAGAATGTGTTGTCCTGCCATGAGCGTCCTTTTCTCAGAGGAAGACTTGAGACGGTGTCCGGGTGACAGTATAGCGTCAAGCCGCGCTAATCCACAGTGCAGATATGGTTTGTTTGCATCTTTTCGCCCCGAGCAACAAGGACTGCGTCAGCCCAGTCTATCGACAGGACCTCATCAAATTCCATACCCCGCCCAACCGTGAGAGTCTGGAGAAGAACAAAATTTAGGAACGCTACCGAGAGCGTTAGGATAATGCTATATCCGGTGGGCAAAGACAGCCCTGCTGTGAGAGGAAAGCTGATACAGTAAAAGGAGCACACCGATGGAGACACGCTACGGAGATGTTGAAGTCAGCCTGACCGATTATGTAGCAACCGCCGAGATTCAACGACCGCCAAACAATTTCTTTGATACGGCCCTCATTCAGTCCCTGGCTGATGCCTTTGAAGAGCTGGATAAAGAAACGGATTGTCGAGTTATCGTCCTCGCGGCGGACGGCAAGCATTTTTGTGCCGGGGCAAATTTTCATAGCGGCCAGGCGGAGCGTGATCTGCGCGATGTCGAAACCGGTAATCCGCTCTACGCCCAAGCCGTACGGCTATTTTCCTGTAAAAAGCCGGTTGTTGGCGCGATCCAGGGCGCGGCTATTGGGGGCGGCTTTGGACTCGCATTGGTACCCGATTTTCGTGTGCTCTGCCCGGAAACGCGCTTTGCGGCAAACTTTGTCAAACTCGGCTTTCATCCGGGCTTCGGACTGAACTATACCATCCCACGTCTGACCGGAGAGCAACCCGCGAACCTGATCTTTCAAACCGGTAGGAGGATAGGCGGCGAGGAGGCCTCTAGCTGCGGCTTGGGCGAGGTTCTGACCACAAAGGAGAACGTCCGCTCGGCTGCACTGGAA
>WTHD01000433.1 GCA_011523265.1 Candidatus Binatota bacterium | reverse complement strand
GCCTACTACGTTGATAGTGATATTAATGTATAAGTAGGCACGATTCGCCTTCTCCATTGACTCCGTATAAAGTCGCGCCGCGCGCAGTCGGCTTTCCACTGCAAGCTGTATGCGCTCCTTGGTAAGCCCGACCGCCTGGGCATCAGGGGTCAGATTCTCGACTACCAACTCCATCGGCCGACAGGCGTTGAACAACTGGAAGCGGTCCAGGTCTGATATCGCCTGGGCCTGTACCGTCGAGGCGGTCAGCAGTATTCTCAAAAGTGTCCGGAGCATTGCGTGAGTATAGCAGTTTTTCCCGAATGCACTCCACTCCATGCCGGTGTGCTCCACTGCCTCGGCAACATGGTTGAGACGTGGCATGAGGACACTGCTTTCGCCTAAAACGTCTTCAACTCCAGAAACTCGCCCACGTCCTGACCAAGCCCCTGGCGGACGGCCTCTTTGTAGACGGCGAAGCCGGCGGCGACATCCTGGATGGCGGTGCCCACGGATTTGAACAGGGTGATCTCGTCCGAGCCCGAGCGGCCTTGGGCGCGACCGGCGACCACTTCTTTGAGCTCAGTTACTTTCGCGCGATCATACGTCCCGGCTGCCATCGCCGCCTTGAGGTCGCCCGACTCGCCCTCCATCTGCACCCGCGAATCGACCACAATGCGTTCCGCGCGCCGGAAGGTCTCCGCGTCAATCTCGCGCAACTGTAAGCCGGTTGAGCCAATCGAATTGACGTGGCTGCCGATTTCCATCCACCTGCCACGGTAGGCGATCAGATCACCGACACCGGTGGTGTTGGTCGCCACCACCACGATATCAACCCCGCTGACCGCTTCCTCCGGGGTCGTGACCGCACTGAGGGTGATACCCAGTTGCTCGCTCATCCGTGCGGCAAAGCGCTCACGATTCGCCTGAGTCGGGCTAAAGACTTTGCCTGCTTCAATCGGTCGGACGGCGCACACGGCCTGCAAGTTTGTGGTCGCTTCCAGGCCCGAGCCGATCACGCCCACGGTCCTGGCTTCGGGTGGGGCCATATATTTGGTGGCCACGCCGGTCGTCGCGCCGGTGCGCGTCGCGGTCAGATAGGCGGCGTCCATGAGCGATAAGAGGCGTCCGTCTTTTTCGTCATAGACCGCGATGAGATAGCGCACGCCGTGCTGGACCGAGCCGTGAAACACCTTGTAGCCCATCAGACCGCTGTCCCGCATCACCGCCGGCATGACGCGAAAAAAGCCTGAAGTCGTGGCCAGGTTGAGACGCGGGGGAAGTTCGACCGCGTTCCTGGCCTCTTCGCGCAAGCCCTGCTCGATGCGGTCGATCTGGGTCTTGATGTCTGTAGCTTGTTCTACGTCGCTGTGTGTCAGGAGTAAGGTCACGCGGTCTCCCTAGGCCGGATTGCGTCCGATAAAGAACTCCTTGTCGTCCTCGACCGGGACTTCGAGTCCGGAGGCGATCAGCCCCTGGCGCAAGGGCTTCATCTGGCGGTCGTTCAGGCGCATGGTCGGCGTGCGGAGCGGGCCGCCGTTAAAGCCGCTCAGCCAGCCCTGGTATTTCCAAATCATGCGGTGCAGGAAGTTTGAGCCCGCCAGCATGGCCATGGCCTGCATGCTCGCCTGACGCGCCGGGTGAATCTGCCAGTATAATTTCATGGCGGCCTCGAACTGCCCGTCCTGGATCAGGCCGAAAATCCTGGGGATCATCGGTCCCCAGTACTCATAATTGCTCGTCCCCATAAACTGCATGGGCACCAGGCCGGCCATGGGCAGACCGTTGCCTTCAATCGGTTCGGTGACAACGACCCGGTCGCCGAAGCGTTTATACACGTCCACAAAGCCGCCGATGGACGGCATACCGCCTTCCGCCTTGATCGCGGCGATATTCGGCACCTCGTCGAGCAGGCGCTGGATCAGCTCCGGCCCAAAGCCCGCGGCCGGATGGATGCGTTCAAAGCCCCACAGCGGAACGGGGAAGAGCATTACCGCCAGATTGGTGTTGTCACAGAATGTTTTGGTGTAGCGGTAGATATCGTCGGCGCTGTCCGGGTAAAAGGTGGGCGGGTAGGAGAGCAGGACGAGATCGGCACCCGCCCGCTCGGTAGCTTGGACGGCTGCGATATTTTCTTCCAGATTATTAAAGCTGGCGTGGTGGATGAGGTGGAGCCGTCCCCCGGCTTCATCTGCCGCCCACTGTGCGAATTGAACGTACTCGTCAAACGTGGTCGCGGTCTCGGCCACGAGTAGGGTGCCCCAAAAGCCGTACTCGATTTCCTTGCGCACGTCGTGGCGAATGGCTTTCTCGTTCAGGCCGCGCAAGTCCTGGGTAAAGGTGGGGGTGATGGTATTGGCCACCCCCTTCATGGTTGCCTTGGCCCACTCGCGCGCTTCGTGTTTTCGATAGTCTGCCATGCCGTCGCTCCTTATCCCTTGAGAGAGTTGAGAAAATTCCGCACCAGGGCCTCACATTCGCCGCGTTTATGCGTGCCGTAATACAGAATCCGGTTGTTGATCGGGTCACCGGCAAAAAACCACTCGTACAATAACTGCCGTCCGCCAAACTGGGTGCTGATGGCATCCCAGGCCAGCTTCATGATGCGCACCCGTTCCTCGGCCGGGGTGTCGCGGCCACGCAGATAGCGCGGCAGGAGTTCTTGCAGGGCGGGGTTGGCGAAATCCTGTTCGGTCGGGGTCATGACCAGGCCGCTGCTGCCCGCAAGACGGATGACCTCAACCGCCCTTGTGTGGACGAAGGGAAAAAAGATGCGCAGCGTGGTGATGCCCAACATGCCCTTGTCCGGTGCCCCGAAAAGGGTGGCCAGGCCCGGCACGAAGCTCTTTGCCGTGGCGACCGCTTCCGATGCGGAATCCGTCTCGCCCTCGCCGGCCCGGGCATTGGTCAAGACTTCGTGCGCCGTGGCGGTGACCAGGCCGTCGGCCAGCTCCACGTAGGAGACGAGTTCACCTATGAGTTCCTGGTAGCGCACAATCTCCGAGCGCCCAATACTGTGGGCGACCAGACAGGCCAGGCCGGTCATAAAGCGCAGTTTGACCGCGCCACGAATGACGGCCTGCAAGGCAAAATAGCCCGGCATGCGGGGCGCGATGAGATTGTAGGTTTCCACATCCCGAGCGGCAAAAACGCGCTCCCACGGGACGAGCACATTGTCAAAGACGGCAATGGCGTCGCCTTCGTCGAACCGACTGCTCAACGGCCGGTCAAAGTCTCCGGCTCCGGCATCGTAGGGCTCCCGGCAGATAAACTTGAGCCCTGGGGTGGCCACTGGGATGGAAAAACTGACGGCGTACGCTTCTTGTCCCGGCTTGCGCGGCATATACGGCGCAACCCAGATATCGTCGCTGATCGGGGCGAGGGTGGACAGCATGCGGGCGCCGTTGACGATCAGGCCGGCGTCGGTCTCCTTGACGATGCGGATGCTTTCCTGGTCCTCGACGCCTTTGGTCTTGTCGATCTGCGGATCGACCAGGGTGTGGGTCAGGCACAGGTCCTTCTCGCGGCACAACTCATAATACGCCCAGGCGTTGTCTCCAAAGCGCGACTCGTTGCGTCCCAGCCAGGCGGTGAGGGCCGCCATATCGGCCACAAAGGCGTTCATATAGTCGGGCAGGCGGCCCATCATGCCGCAGGTCAACTCGCACCGCGTCGTCTCTCCAAAGCGCCGCTTTTCAATATCCGTCCAGCTTTCGGCCAACACAAACGAGGTGCTGACCGGCTCATTCGACGTTGGAGAGGGATAGGTCAGAATGTCTTTATAGGGTTCCTGGTGCTGGCAGTCGTACAGCCGGGCCATCTCCCGGATGACGCCCTGAAAGGCGGGGTAGGTGGTCACGTCACGAACGAGTTCTCCGTTGACGTACAGCTCCCGGTCGTCTCGGAGTCCGTCAATATATTCCTGGCCGGTACGTACGCCCATGGCTGCCTCTCTCTCGGCGGATTACATCATGAGCATCAGGCCGCCGTCCACATAAATCAATT
>WTHD01000007.1 GCA_011523265.1 Candidatus Binatota bacterium | reverse complement strand
GGCCCAGATCAGAATTTGCCGGTAGTCGGGTTCGCGAAATTCGTAATTGCCGACCCTGTGCCGAATGGTGTCACGAGTGCGAATGATGGCCGTCGTGTCATTGACCATGCCGTCAATAATCGCGCTAGCTCCAGGCGGGATACGGACAAGCTCGCCAGAAGGTCTGGGGACGAGGGATGTATCCTCTTTGCCACTCATAGGCTCTCTGCTCTCTCAGAAGCTCATCATACGTTGTCTTTGTCTCCGGGGCTCGAAGCAGATATTGCCGTGTCTTGGTCGGACGAAATCCAGGACTGCGACACCGGCCAGCATGAGCGGCTGTTGGGTCTCCGCAGGTATACGCTCTCCCTCAGGAGCCCTCACGTCGGATGACGCCCCTGTATAGCACACGGAGCAACGTGCAAGGCTGTCTTGGTATCGGCTCAGCCACGAGAAATCTTTGGATTTTGATCGTTGCGTTTGTGGATTCGGACATCGGGGTCACAGTGAACAAGTGGGACCTGTGTCTTCAGGCTGGAGATATCCAGTTCGGTGAGTCTGTTATCAGCGCAGTGGAGTGTCTCCAGACTCGGTGCCCGCGACAGGTCCAACTCGGTCAGGTGGTTTTCCCAGCAAGCGAGCCACTTCAAATGTGACATCTGCGAGAGGTCCAGCTCGGTGAGCCGGTTGCCCCAGCAATAGAGGCCTTGCAGGCGTAGCACCTGCGATAGGTCCAACTCGGTTAGGTCCTTCCACACACAAAAGAGTGTTTTCAGATGTGGCACTTGCGACAAATCTAGTCCGATTCCTCTAAAACTCCATCGGAATTCTATGATGGCACCATCGGAGACTACGAATTTGTCCCTTTCCCATCCCTGCATCCTCACAACCAATTTATCCGGCCTCATCCCCACGGCTTTGGCCCAGGTAAGAATTTGCTGATAGTCAGACTCACGAAATTCGTAATCGCCAATCCTGTGTCGAGCAGACGACTGGGCCAGCCAAGCATCAATAGTCTCGTCGTTGTCCATCTCCTGCGCTATGGACTCCATGCCCGGATAATGGCGCACCCCTTTGTAGCACATCTTCAAGTACGGGCGTGCCGTTTCGCCTAGCTCCCACAGCACTATTTGGGCTACGTCGCCAAACTTCCGCACCCTTGCCTCTACTGAGAACCAGATGATTGTTATGGCAAGCACAATCAGCTTGTCTTTAACCTCAGTGCTGAGTTGGGAGCCCGTTTTCTCCTGTTGGTTAGCGTCACGCGCACGAATGATATCCGTCGCGTCGTTGACCATGCCGTCAATGATTGCGCTGGTCCCGGGCGGAATACGCGCAAGCTCGCTGGAGGGTCTGGGGATGAGAGATGTGTCCTTTTTATCACTCATAGGCTCACCCGGGACGGCTGGCCGGTCAGTTCCTCTATTTCCGTTGCCAGTTGCTGCGCTTCCGTTTCAAGCGTGGCTATTTCCGTGTCCAGCAGCGCTCCTTGCCGCGCGGCAATTTCATCCAGCAGGTCCGGCTCGGCTTCGACCCGCCGGTATATGTCGAAGGCCAGGCTTTCCTGGAGATCGTTCAAACGGTCGAGCAGGGTGATAATCTGGGATTGGAGCCCTTCGTAGAGGTGCCTCAGGCGGTCGAGATCATCGTCATCGTCGAGAGCTAACGTCCCCCACCCCTGACGCTGGACAAACCCTTCGGGGTCGTCTGCGATTTCGTGCAGAATGGCGACCTCTCCCTTGTCTTTGGCCTGATTTATGGCCTGCATCAACTGGTTGTAACGCTCCTGCTTCTCCGGCTCATTGGCATACTGGTCGGGATGGTAGGTTTTCACCAGCTTGAGCCACAGCGCCTTGATTTCCTGCTCCTGTTCGGGAGTCGGTTCGACGCGGCTGTCGGCGTCCCGATCAAGGGCGTCGTAGTCAGCGTCCATACTTGCCTGCGCCGCGCCGTGCGCATCAGCAACGCTCTCAGCCTCTTCCTCTCCGTCTTGCAGCAATGTTTCCATGTAGCGGCGGCGATACTCCACCAGCCGCGCCAGGCGGTCGCGGCGGCGGTATCGGTCGCGCAGCCGGGTGTAGAGTCTCGATGTGACGAACTCCGTTCGGGCACGGGCGGTCATGTATGCCGCTTCAACTTCTGCAAGCCGGGTGCGAGCGGCAGCGATGAGTTGCTTCACTTCCTCAATGGCCGGGTCGGTGTAAATGACGAGAGCCGTGCTCGGCGCGTCGCCAGCGTCTCCGTTTGAGGCGCTTACCTCCGCCGGTCGAAGTACCATGTCCGGTCGCTTGCCCTCGGCCAGTTGGCTCAGGTACCACCTGCCGATGGCCGCGTTGCGCCGGTTGGTGGATTGCGACAATCCGACAAGCCAATTGTGCAGAGCAGAATCGGTCTCTGCATCCCAGAACAGCCGATCCTTGAATTTCCCAAAAGCGATCCGGGTCGGATACCAGTCCTGGATGGTGAAGCCACACACGCTCTGCCACGAGTCTAGGCCACGTTGCTCGGCCAACGGACGGAGCACCTGCCCGAGTAGGTCGACGACCGTTTCTACATCGCCCAGCGCGGTATGCGCGCCACGCTGGGGCAGCCGGTAATACTGACGCAGCGTTTGCAATTTGCAGTTTCCAGCCGGAACCGGGTCCAGCAAGCGCTGTGTCAGGCGCAGCGCGCAAAAACCGCGAATGCCGACCTGGTCAATGCCGAGCCGTCTCCATTCCGGCAGCAGCACTTGATCGAGGTCGTACTGAAGGTTGTAAGAGACGAGAGGCAAATCCCCAACGTAGTCCGCAAATGCCTCGTACACCGCCTCGGCGGGTTCGCCGTCACGCTCAAGAATTTCCTTGGTATAGCCGTGTACGCGCGCCACCTCGGGTGGAATGTCCCGGTTCTGGTTGAGCAGGCGCTGAAACGGGGGACCCTCCGGCTCCCAGCCCCGCATACGTTGAGCGCCGATTTCAACGACGAATATCGGCGGTCTGATACCGGTTGTCTCGGTATCGACCAGTATCCAGGGGGTGTCTTTCATTGTCAGGTCGCGTCTGGACATCGAAGAGAAGGCGCTACCATATCCCCGAGCCCGCCGTCTGACAAGATTTCTCTCAAGAGCACCCTTGCTCACTTGGTGAGCCTCGGTCGTTCGTGATAGTTTCGACGAATCCCGGCCAAATGTGCTCTCAGTGTGGGTGGGATAATACAGAGGACGAAATAATGGCGAAGATTGAAGGCTTCAGCGTAAATAATTTCAAATCGCTCAAGGACGTAACACTGGGCCGTCGGTGGTATCAGCACCTGAATGAGCCGCTCACTCCCATAACGGCAGTGATAGGTAAAAATGGCGTGGGAAAAAGCGCTTTGTTCGACGCATTCGGGTTCCTGGCTGACGCCCTCAAGTCCGGTGTCGAGGAAGCCTGTGACGCGCGCGGACGAGGCGGATTCGAGAAATTGCGGACGCAGGGGCAAACAGGCCCCATCGGGTTCGAGGTGCATTATAGAGAAGGCCCCAATACTCGGCCTATTACCTATGAGATTGCCATTGAGGTGGACGAGTTTGGGCGTCCTTATGTGGCAAGCGAACTAATGCAGGAAGGCATAATAAACGGAAGACTACTTTGTTTTCTTATTCTCCTAAAAGGCCAAGGCTACGTGTGGAAGGGACAACAGACAGGTGGGCAGGTTGATGAAACATCGGCAGGTTTTGCTCTTTCTGAGTTGATGAAATCCAGACGAGGAAAAAGACTAAATGAGTTCAAAGAGGCGGACTCCATCGATTTGGAAGACCGTCGCAAGCTCGGTATTGCCACGCTCGGCGCGTTGAGACAGCACCCGAGAATCGTCGCTTTTCGCCGCTTTATTGAAGGATGGTATCTGAGCTACTTCACTCCAGACGCGGCGCGCAGTCTTCCTCTTGCCGGTCCACAGCGACATCTCAACGTGCATGGCGACAATCTCGGTAATGTCGTGCAGTTCATGGAGCGCGAGCACCCGGAGCGTTTCCAGTCCATCCTGAAA
>WTHD01000448.1 GCA_011523265.1 Candidatus Binatota bacterium | reverse complement strand
GTGCCAAGAAGACTGATCTGGATACCTACGCCACGGCGTTAGCGGAGGAAACCCTACATCTACACCAAGAGAACCACCCAACACTCGTAGTGGTCAATACCGTGGTCCGCGCTCAAGCCGTACATAAAGCACTCCAGAAAAAGGATATTCCGCCCGCCCACCTTGCCCTCATTCACTCGCGCTTTCGGCCCGAAGACCGCAAAGCGCAGATGGACAAGCTGCCGAAGCCTGGGGAGGCAAAAGACCTGATCGTCGTTACGACGCAGGCAGTTGAAGCGGGCGTTGATCTTTCGGCGGCAGTCATGCTTACTGAACTCGCGCCCGCCCCATCCCTTGTCCAGCGGTTCGGCCGGGTGAATCGTTATGGCGAGTTGAACGACTCTGGCGGTGGAACGATCCGTTGGATCGATCTTATCGACGGCGCCCTCAGTGATTCGCTAGTCGCTCCTTACGATCTCGACGAACTCAAGACCGGACGCGAGCGTATTGCCACATTGACGGACGCCCGGTCGGCCAATCTCGCTCTTCCAGCATCGGACGACTACACCCACCGGTGGGTGATACGCTCTAGGGATATGATGGACCTATACGATACCGACCCCGATCTGACCGGCTTCGATGTCGATATCTCCCCCTATATCCGCGATGCCGAGGATACCGATATTCACGTCTTTTGGCGTGATTTCGACGTGTCGATTGGACCAGAAGATCAGCCTGCACCGACGCGGGACGAGTTATGTGCGGTTCGGGTCGGACAAGCCCGGGACTGGCTCAAGAAGATGAAGCAACAGGACGGGCGGCGAGTGTTCCGCATAAACCCGCAGGCACAAGCTAACACGAAGGGTCAGGTCTCAGCTTGGACCCCGTTCAGAGAGGTAGCATGGCCTGGGTTGGTGTTGATGGTTCATTCGAGCGCCGGGGGCTACACGTCGGAGACCGGATTCGATCAGATGGTAAAGAGTGCAGTCAAGCCTGTTGAGCGGTCAAACGAACCGCTCGCAAATGTCACGGATGAGTCGAGCGACGCGGATTCCGATAGTGAACAGAGAAAATTTGTTGGATTGACGGACCACTTGGGTCATGTGGCATTTGAGGCTGGACGGCTGAGCGATGCCCTTGGCTTGTGTGGAGACAGCCGAGAGTCGCTTATTCGCGCTGCACGATGGCACGACCTCGGTAAAGCCCATCGGGCGTTTCAGGAACGCATGGTTGCAAAAAACCCGGCGTGCGAACCGCGCCCAGAAGGGCTGCTCGCAAAGGCATCTGCCTATGATCGTAAAAAGGGCCGGCCTTATTTTCGCCACGAATTGGCTTCGGCCTTGGCCTATCTTTCACAAGCAGGATGGATGCGAGAGGCAGATATGGTTGCATACCTTATAGCCGCGCACCACGGCAAGGTCCGTATGAACCTGCGTGCGCTTCCGGCTGAAAAGCCCGCACGGGGAAAAGACGACCGGCCAGACGGTCGGCGGTTCGCCCGCGGCGTTTGGGAAGGCGACGAACTCCAGCCTGTTGCTTTGGGTGCGGAGGAGACCTGGGCAGGTGGCTCACTGACGCTGTCAGTGATGGAATTGGGCGAGGACCCGGTCACAGGCGCAAGCTGGACCGAGCGCACTCGAAGCCTGCTTGTTGAACACGGGCCATTCCGGCTTGCATGGCTGGAAGCACTGGTGCGCATCGCTGACTGGCGGGCTTCGGCGAAAGAACAGGAAGACGGTTATGACAACTAACTCAATGGCCTTGGTTGGCTGTACGCCGACACCGCTGGCAAATTACCTGAAGGCATTGGGAGTGTTGCGCCTGCTTACAAGCCCGTCCAACAATGTCAACGAAACCGAGGCTGATCCACAAGTTCGCGGATGGTGGGGAAATGAGTCCTTTCATCTACGGACTCGCCTCGACCGTGAAGCTCTTATGCGCTTCTTCCTCGAAGACTATGCGCCCAGCCCGATCATCGCGCCGTGGAACGGAGGCAGCGGATTCTATCCCAAAGACAATAAAGACGGGATTGCTCCTCTTATGGCCTCTGAAGTCGCAAAGCGTTTCAGCCGCATGGCTTCAACCATCCAAATGGCATCCGATGAAATCACAAACCGGAATCTTGCGAGCAGCCCGAAAGATAACGAGAAAGCCAGATTTGTCGCCAGGCTTCGCAGTTGTCTACCAGACTTTGCGCTCGACTGGCTTGATGCGACACTGAGTCTTTCGGGCGACCGTCTCAATTTTCCTCAGCTTCTCGGAACTGGGGGAAATGATGGACGCCTCGACTTCACAAATAACTTCATGCAACGTCTCGTATCTACGGGCCGTCCTTTGGGACTCTTCGATGCCGTTACGGGTAGCCCTAAGCCCCACGCCGAGCCGTTCTTGCGAACCTCTCTCTTTGCCGACCTTGCACCGAGCTTGCAATCCTTCGCTATCGGGCAGTTTGCTCCCGGGTCGGCTGGAGGACCGAACGCGAGCACTGGCTACGAGGCGAGCTCGAACGTCAACCCGTGGGATTTTGTATTAGCGCTTGAGGGCGCAGTCATATTCGCCGGAACAGCGACGCGACGACACCAGGGTTCGCCGGAATATGGGGCGAGTTTCCCCTTCACAGTACGTCCTGTCGGTGCCGGCTGGGGTGGTGTCACGGATACCGACGAAGGCAGTACAAGGGCGGAATTCTGGGCTCCTCTGTGGAATCAACCTGCGACATGTGGAGAACTTGAAGGTTTGCTGAAAGAAGGCCGCGCCGTGCTTAACGGGAGAACGGCGCGTGACGGCCTGGATTTTGCGAGAGCCGCTGCCAGCCTGGGAGTCAGCCGTGGGGTGAATGCTTTCGAGCGTTATGGCTTCGTCATGCGAGCCGGAAAGGCGTATCTCGCAGCACCGCTCGGCACACGCAAAGTAGAATCGAGCACTCGTGACGCGGCAGCCTTGATTGGTGCCCTTGACGCTGGTGGCTGGCTCGGTCAAGTCCGCCGACTGGCGCGGGGAGGAAACGCACCGGCCCGTGCTCGGGCCGCAGTGAAACGACTCGAAGACGCGCTTTTCATCATGAGCGGAGCTTCTGTCAGCCCACGTTCGGTGCAAGGCGCGCTCTGTGCTTTGGGCGATTTGGTTCAATGGCTGGTTGGCAGCCGGGATGGGATGGAAAACATCTCACCTCCGCCCCGTCTGTCCTCCAGGTGGGTACGTATGGCAGACGATAGGACGCCAGAATACCGAGTCGCCGCTGCGCTGGCGAGCTTGGGCCGGTGGTCTAGCAGACATACTGACGCCTCGGACGGAGTCGTTTTGGCAGCACGCTCTAAAAAAAGAGTCCCTATGGCGGCACATTTCGCCCCACTTGACCCCGATACGATCTCACAGGAACGCCGGTCTTGGGCATCTCAAAATGGCAGGCGCGTAGTATGGAACGCGGGCGACCTTATTCCCAACTTGATTGCGGTACTCGAACGCCGTCTGATTGATGTAGAAATTGACGATCCCCTCGATGCCGCAATGTCCGCTCAACTTGTGGATATTGCAGCATTCCTAGAGCAGGATTTCGACGAGGCACGCTGCGGACGCTTGCTCGCGGGTCTGGTCTGGGCGCAGCCAGCGTGGCTTTCTGCCGGGCAACGCCCCCGCCCGATCGTGCCCTTTGCTTATGCTGCCCTGAAGCTGATTTTTACTTCCGATATGGACCTTGAAACACTTGAGAAAGCAAAATTGATCCCCCCGGAGTGCCGCATTCCAGTCCCTTCGGGCTTGGTCGCGCGCCTGCGAAGTGGACACATGGACGAAGCTGTACGATTAGCGTTGGCTCGCGCCCGCGCCTCGGGTATTGCCTGTCCTTTCGCTCATCCTGGAATTGCAAACGAAACAAAGACCGGCCGCCGCTTGGCTGCCGCCCTGCTGATTCCACTTGATGAATACGGGTTAAAACCCCTCATGCAACGAGCCTACCCCACAGAAGCAGAATAAGGAGAGCAAACAGGGCGCTTGATTTTTCCACTCTTTCGGACCAGCCT
>WTHD01000478.1 GCA_011523265.1 Candidatus Binatota bacterium | reverse complement strand
CTGTTCCACCGTTTTGTCAGAGAGGCAGACGCGGAAATTATAGACATGATGGTATTTCCAGACCATCATGTCTATACAGAAAGGGACTGGCAAACGATTGCATCAGCCAGCCGAGCGTGTGATTTCGTGGTGACAACGGAAAAAGATCTGGTAAAGCTTGAGAAGTTTCCATTTGCCACGGATAAGCTTGTTGCTCTCCGTATCGATATGGAGGTCAGCGATGTCGAGCAGCTCTTAGCGTTTATTGAGTCTCAACTGAAAGGAATAGGAAAGAAAAAAAACGGAGAGTAAGAGCGCTATGGCAGCTCCGTTCCTTATTCAAGCCGTTTCCGACCTGCTGGCTGATATTCCTGATGGAGGGAAAACTCTCCTCGATGTTAGCTGTAAAGAAGGGGACGTTTTAGCATCGTTACAACATCGACGTTTCGCGCTTCGGGGGACCAACTTTGAAGCTAGTGGACCGGACAAGAACGGGATCCCTATTGATTATGGCGTGGACCTGCGAGAGCGGCTGCCCTACGACGATGCAAGTTTTGATGTGGTTTTGCTGGTTGAGGTCATTGAGCATCTGTCCGACCATCAAGCTGCGCTAGGCGAGTTGGCTCGGATTCTCAAACCCGGCGGATCGCTAATTTTGACTACACCCAATGTTATGCGTCTGAACTCGCGGGTGCATTTTATGCTCAGCGGATATCACAAGACCAAACGACGCTTTATTCCATTTGAGACGCCCCTCAACCACGCCCATCGGTTTCACAACTACCCGATTGAGCTGCCGATTTTATACTATCTGTGTAAGCAAAACGGGCTCCATCTGGAATGCCTGGGCCACAGCAAGGTCAAGCTCTACTCACGGTTCTTGCTGGCGACGCTGGGTTTACCCGTGCTGGCCTATACCTGGTACACGTTGTGGATACGCGAGAAAAACCCGAACCAGCGACAGGAGAACAGGAAGCTGCTGCGCTGGCTGTGTCACCCCCGTCTTCTGATGGAAGACAATTTAGTGTTGCGCCTCCGGAAAGTTGAGACCGCCTGATGGAGCGTCTCCTCGTTGCCCAGACCGGTTTTCTTGGGGATGTGGTTTTAACCACTCCGCTCCTCAGCACCCTGCGGCGCGAACTCGCCCTTGAATCGCTGACCGTCCTTACGACCCCCCAGGCACAACCGCTCGTCCAAGATCACCCCGCGGTGGACAACGTTCTCGTTGATAGCAAGCGTGGAGACGACCGGGGGTTTCTCGGCCTGCTGCAAACGGCCCGCCGGCTCCAGCGCCAGCACTTTACACTGACAGTCGCGCCGCATAAATCCTTTCGGACTGCTCTGCTGCTGGCCCTGGCTGGCATTCCGCACCGCGTGGGATTTCGCCAAAGTCCCGGTTGGTTTTTGTATCATCAGACCGCCCGGCGAGACACCGACCGACACGAAGTTGAGCGTATTTTGTGTATTATGCGGGCGTTTGGTCTTGAGCCTGAATCCTGCGACCGCACACCATATGTCGCCTATCACCCAGCCACCCGGACCAACGCCCAGCGTTTCCTTGATGAGGCCCAGATTGCCGCCTCCGACCCGATGTTTATCGTGTGTCCAGGCTCAGTCTGGCATACCAAACGTTGGACAACGGCAGGCTATAGTACCCTCGTGCGTTCTCTTGCACGGCACTACGGACGCGTGGTGTTGTGTGGCGGCCCGGATGACGTGCCCATAACGCAGGAGATCGAAGATCAGGCCCAGGTGGCGGGCCTGCTCAACCTTGCCGGACAGGCCGACCTGCAAACGTTTATGGCTCTCATTGATCGAGCCCAGATGGTCATTAGCAATGATAGTGCACCTATGCACCTTGCCGTTGCGCGGCAGGTCCCGGTTGTTGCGATCTTTTGCGCGACGACGCCAAGCTTGGGGTACGGTCCGTATAGCGACAATGCCGTGATCGTTGAAAAAAAGGAGGTGTTTTGTCGCCCCTGTCGTCGGCACGGTGGCCCTTCCTGCCCACGTGGCACTGAAGAGTGCATGCAGCTGATAACGGCCCATGACGTATTAGTCGGTGTTGATAGGCTTCTCAAGCGATCTGCGCCTCGTCCTGTGCAGGTAAGCCACGGCCAGTAGCGTTACCATGACACTCCGAGAACACTTTGCCACACTTAATGCCACAACATCGGCAACCGCCAAAGAATGGTCAAGGCAAAACAAGCAGGTTAAATCCCGGCATTTTATCTTCTCCCCTCTTGGCGCATTCTTTTCCTCTTATCTTGGCAAGGGCGGATGGAGACACGGAATGACTGGCTTGACGCTAGCGTTGTTCGATTCCTACGCCGTGTTTGTAACGTATGCCAAGCTGTGGGAAATTCAAAACGTACTGACAGATGAGCTCCCTAAACCTCAAGGCAGTCCCTCCCCTCCTTCCAGTCATTCACACTCGGACGCGGCCTCAGGGTAAGCTTGCTACGCACACATCCCTGGTACGATGTTCGCCGTCTTCTGTTCGCCGACACCCCCAAACGGATTTACCGCACAGACCACCACCGGCAGTTGGTGGCTCAAAGACGGCCACGGGAGGGCACTGCTGGCCGCCCTGGAGGAAATCAAAGCCGGCAGGGCTGACCGTCTCCAGGGCGGGCGGGGCATAATCCAGCGCGTTCCGTTCGACGCCCAGAGTCCGGCTATCGTCCGACGCTATCAACGTGGAGGCCTGGTTCGCCATTTTGTACACGACCTGTATTGGGATCGCCCACCGCGCCCCTTTACAGAACTCTGCACGACAGTTATCGCCCGCGAACGCGGTGTTCCGACGGTTGAAGTCCTGGGCGCTGGAGTTGAGTGGCGGTCTTTTGGATTGTATCGAGGAATCCTTATCACTCGTGAAGCCCAAGGGTTCCTTAACTGGCGGGAATGGCTGCAAACCAAACCGCCAATTAAGGAACGTCAGGTTGTTACTGACAAAGTCTTACAGACGATCAACACCATGCATGAGAGTGGCATCTCTCACGCGGATCTCAACCTCACGAATATGCTCGTTCGGAATGATTGCGGTCAGCACGAGGTGCTCATTATAGACTTTGACCGGGCACGCATCTTTCCCAGGCCACTGTCCTCTTCCCATCGTAAACGAAACCTTGCTCGCCTTCGACGATCAATAGCGAAATTTGACGCCGAGCAACAGATGTTTGAACGAGGAACAACTCTTGAGGGGCAATAGAGGGCTGTACGACATATTCCGCCGGGATCAAAAATGATGAGCTCGCTAGGTCTATCTACCGTGAGAGTGGTCGGCCTCTCACGGACCCGAATGACAGCCTCTCGCCCGGAGCTAGGAGACGGAGAAACACATTTATTATACCATCCATAGCGTGACGCGACCCACTGTTGGCATCCAACCTGATCGCATTCTCATCCTTCTCTTCGGGGCAATTGGGGATGTGACCCGGGCGCTACCCTTACTCACTCGAGTCCGGCGGGGCTACCCGCGGGCGCATATTACCTGGGCGGTGGAACCAGCGGCAGCTCCTTTGCTTGAAGCGCATCCTGCCCTTAATGAGATCTTGCTCTATAACCGGTCTCAAGGGCCTCGGCAGTTTTGGCCCTTTCTTCAAACGATTCGGTCGAAACAGTTTGACTTGGTCCTCGACCTACAGCGCCATGCCAAGAGTGGCCTAGTCAGTCTCTGGTCGCGGGCACCGGTTCGACTGGGGTTTCATCGTCAGAACACCAAAGAAGGCAATTGGCTGTGTAATACACATACGATTGATCCCATTCCAGACTTTTCTCTCAAACTTCGACAATATTTACGTTTTGCGGACGCTCTGGGTCTTCCCAACGACGGGGTAGCATTTGACCTCCAGTTGCGGGAGGAAGAAGAGCGATATATCGACACCTTACTCGCCGATACCTCGCGTCCTTATGTGACCTTTTTTCTTGGCTCGCGCTGGCCAAGTCGGTTCTGGTTTCCAACGGCAACTGCTCAGGTGGCACGAACCCTCCAGCAGGAGTATGATATGGGCACAGTAT
>WTHD01000122.1 GCA_011523265.1 Candidatus Binatota bacterium | reverse complement strand
ACCCTTATCGAGTCCTTGACCTGACAACGGAACGCGGATTGCTGTGCGGCCAGATTCTCGCCGACCTGGGCGCTGACGTGATTAAAATCGAGCCCCCCGGAGGATCCTCGGCCCGCAAGCTGGGACCCTTCTATCAGGATCAGGAGGATGCGGAAAACTCGCTCTACTGGTGGGCCTATAACCGTAACAAACGGGGGATCACCCTCGATATCACGCGGTCCGAAGGCCAGAACCTGCTGCGGCGCCTGGCCCAGGACGCAAAATTCCTGATCGAATCGGACAATCCCGGCACCCTGGCCCAGTACGGCCTGAGCTATGACGAGTTGGCGGCAGACAATCCGGGGCTGATTTATGTCTCGATTACTCCGTTTGGACAAGCCGGGCCAAAGGCCAGCTATGCGGATAGCGACCTGATTATTCTGGCCAGCAGCGGGCCGCTCGTCATTACCGGGGACGAAGACCGTCCGCCGGTCCGCCTGAGCGTTCCCCAGGGCTATCTGCACGCCAGCGCCGCGGCGGCGCCGGCCGCGCTGATTGCCCTGTACGAATCCCATCAATCGAACCGCGGCCAGCATATCGATATTTCCGCTCAGCAGGCGGCGGCCCATGCCACCCAATCGACCATTCTCTCGGCTCCGCTCAACGATGCGGAAACCCGCCGCATGGCGGGCGGGGCAAAAATGGGACCGCTGGAAATCCGTCTGCTCTGGCCGGCCAAAGACGGCCATGTTTCGATTGCCTATCTGTTTGGCTCGGCCTTTGCCCATTTCACCAAGCGTCTGATGGACTGGATCTATGAGGAAGGGTTTTGCGATGAAGAAGTCCAACAGATGGACTGGGTTGATATGGGCGGTGGCCTCTTTGGTGGCGATCCGAAAACGATTGAAGACTATGAACGCCTCAAACTGATCGTTGAAGACTTCACCAAAACCAAAACCAAGGCGGAGCTGTTCCAGAACGCCCTGGACCGTGGCCTGCTCGTCGCTCCGGTCACCACGATTGACGAGGTCGTCGAGAGCAAGCAGCTTGAGTCCCGTCAATACTGGACCACGGTCGACCATGAGGAGATCGGCAAAGCGTTTGCCTATCCCGGTCCGTTTGCCAAGTTCAGCGAGCAGCCGATTTCCTATAAGCGTCGTCCGCCGAAGATTGGTGAGCACAATGCCGAGGTCTATGGCGAACTCGATCTTGACGCCCAAGCGTTAGCGGAATTGCAGGGCAAGGGGATAATCTAACCAAGACTCAATCAGGAGGGGATCACCATGGCAGAGGGACAACAGACCGGCAGCGAAAACAATCAAGCCCTGGCCGGGGTCAAGGTACTCGATTTCATGTGGGCGATGGCCGGTCCCGGCTCAACCCGTATTCTGGCCGACTACGGAGCGACCGTTGTGCGGATTGAATCCACCACCCGCTTTGACGCGGTGCGCATGGTCGGTCCCTTTCAAAACAAGCAACCCGGCCCGAACAATTCCGGTTTGTACAATAATATGAATACCGGCAAGCTGCCGATGACCCTGAATCTGTCCAAACCGGAGTCGCGCCAGATTATTGTTGACCTAGTGCGCTGGGCGGACGTGGTGACCGAGTCCTTTTCGCCCAAAGCCATGCGCGAGTGGGGCTTTGACTACGAGTCGCTCACCAAAATCAAGCCCGACATCATCATGCTCAGCACCTGCCTGATGGGCCAGACCGGTCCCCACTCGCACTTTGCCGGGTTCGGCAATCTGGCGGCGGCCGTCTCAGGCTTTTTCGACCCCACCGGTTGGCCCGACCGTGCACCCGCCGGGCCGTTCGGAGCCTACACCGACTATATTGCCCCGTGGTATAACGCCGCGGCCGTGCTGGCGGCATTGGAGCATAAGCACCAGACCGGCAAGGGCCAGCATATCGACCTGGCGCAGGCCGAAGCCTCGCTCCATTTTCTGGCGCCGTTTCTTTTAGACCAGACCGTCAACGGACGGACCCAGACCCGTATGGGCAACCGGGACATGAACTTCGCCCCGCACGGGGTGTATCAGTCCGAAGGAGAGGACCGCTGGGTCGCGATCGGCGTGGAAACCGACGACCAGTGGCGCTCGCTGTGCGAGACCATGAACCGCCCGGACCTCGGCAGTGACGAGCGTCTTGCCACCGCCAAAGGCCGGTTGGACAATCAGGACGAAATCGACAAGGCCGTCAACGCCTGGAGCAGCCAGCTCGGCCCGTACGAGGCCGAAGAGCAGCTTCAGGCCAAAAACGTTCCGGCCAGTGCGGTGGAAACCATAAACGAGCTGTACGAGGACAAGCAGCTTCAGCACCGCGAGCACTTCGTCGACCTGGATCATCCCGACTTCGGCACAACCACGGTCGAAGGCACCCGTTTCAAATTCTCCCGCACCCCGGCCCAGATCAACCCGGCGGCTCCGACGCTGGGACGTGAGAACCAGAACGTGCTGGAGAACATTCTGGGCTATAACGAAGAGAAGATCACCGAGTTGGTAATTGCCGAGGTCTTGGAGTAGCAGACACTCTGCATTCAGCGGAACTTGGAGGGGCGCACGGCGGTGCGCCCTTTTTGTTTGTGTCGTATTTTATACAGTGAACAGCTCTCTCACATAAACAACTCTCTGACGACCGGCAAATGGTTTTCAAGAACAAGCTGATCGACGCTACAGAGAGGTGTCCGACGAGTTGCACTATGAGCGGACAGGAGTCGGTCAAACGGGTCGCGTGTCCAAGCTATCTGCATAGCCTGACGAATGAGGGAGAGGAGTGGAACCTCATCTACCAGGAAACGCGGGTCGTTTAGCAGGGTTTCTGTGAACTCTGGATTTTCGATCTCTATTCGGCCTACCTCAGCCAAATATTGTACCTCAAGTAGCGAAATCGGAGAAACGCCCCACGGACGATATTTATCCAGCCAGGGAAACTCCTTGAGGCGGTTTGACCCGAGGACCAGCCAAATCAGGAAATGGGTATCGAGCAGAAGTGTCACTGTTTTTTTCGAGAGACCGACACGAGGTCTTGGCTTTCCCCCTGCCAATCCCAACTCCACCGGTCAGCTTGATCGGCATCGGGAACCCGCAGGAGACGTGTATAATCAGGAAATTGTTGCTTCGATTTCGTGACTTTTTTGTCTTCCCTGTGTAAAACGAGTCTCTGCCCCTTTCGCTCCAGGACAACGACTTCCCCGGCGGCGACTTCGTCAAGCACTCGGAACCAGTTTTTCCTCGCCTCGGAGGCGGTCAGCCTTTTCATATGTACAATGTACAACTTGATGGCAACGGTTGCCAGACGTGCAGAGTCGGGAAATCGTTGCTTCGATTTTACTATTGATCCGGCCCCTCGTGACGTTCGCCGTAGGAGCGCCTGGTCCACCAGTAGGCGAACACGCCGCACAGGAAGAGGATACCGCCGTACCCTAGCGAGAGAATCAGCTCGCCGCTCATGACAAGAACCACTGGGCCAGACACAGGGAGTCGGCCTTGTGCCCGACCGCCTGTTCGTACGGCACCACGTAAAACACGATCATGAGTATCGTCAGGACCGCGCCACAGACCATCAAACCCTTCGCGAACCACAAAGTTCTGGCGGTCAGGGAGGGATCGTATTCGGCGGGCGGCGTTTGATGGACCTTCATGCGATACAGATGTTCCTCCTCGGTGACCCGGCCCTTTCGCGATACGAGAACGATCGTGATGAGGCTCAAGACGATGCCGATCACGAAGGGGTCGAGATAAACCGGCAGGGATATCACCTCGAAGACCGAGAGGACCTTCGGGATCAGGTTGCCGACAAAGCCGACGACGATCCCCCAAAAAGCGCCGTCTGCCGTGATGCGTGTACTCCACACGCTCATGAAGGCCACCGGTCCCCACGACGATGAAAACAGCGTCGCCGCAAAATAGCTGATCATCATGATCGCGGGCGGTTGGAAATACGCGACGATCAGGATGACGATCCCGACCGCCAGCATGGTGGAGCGACTCAATCGGAGCTTGCGGCGTTCATCGCCCTCGCCAATCTCGACCAGATCGTTCGTCGCGCTGAATCCGAT
>WTHD01000175.1 GCA_011523265.1 Candidatus Binatota bacterium | reverse complement strand
TTGCCATAAGGGAAGTGTAGCAAAATTAAATGGTAGTGTCAAGTATGTTATTCCCAATTAATTCCTTCCAAGCTCTCCAGGAGCAACTACAGAAAGAGGGAGGTGTGGTGTACGGCCCGGAAGACTTGAAGAATGAAGAAGAACTCGTCGTAAGAAACACCGCATTTCGGAGGATAGTGATTTCGGTATATGAACATCGTTGCGCGTTTTGCGGCCTCCAAATTATTGACTCATTCGGCCAGGGCGTTGTGGATGGAGCCCACATCATGCCTTTCTCCAAATTTCGCAATGACCGGATTAGCAACGGACTCTCTCTCTGCAAAAATCACCATTGGGCATTTGATCGTGGCTGGTTCAGTATAGATGACGGGTACAAAGTTCTTGTTTCTAAAAATCTCCGAGAAAAGTCTCCGAATGCAAAGCCGACAAGTCGCTTTCATAGCGAACGGATTCTGTTGCCAGTAAAAGAAATGTACGCCCCTAGCCCCGAGTCACCCCGCTGGCACAGAGAGAATGTATTCGACTCATCAAGTTAGAATGGTTATTGAGCGGACTGTTCCGTAGTCGCCATGCTCTGCACTCAGCGTATCGGGCGCAATATCCGGTCCATGGGCGACGTTTCAACCTGCTGCTTCCAGCCAGGCGAGAGCCGCGTTTTCAACGCTGGATTCGGTAAATCCGGTCATGCTTTCAGCCAGTCCCCAACGGGTTTCAACAGGAATGCCTCAAGGTCGATGCCGTCGCCCCCGACGAGCAGCTTACGCGTGGGTCGAAACGCCTCGGAAAAGGCCGCCATACCCGCCAGCGTATCAACCGCGCGCCCGCTTTTGACCTCAATGGCAACCAGGCTGTTGCCGGCACGGACGACGAAATCCACCTCACGGTTACGCTCACGCCAGTAATAGGCTTGGCACTCACCCACGGCCGCGGCGTTGGCCAGATGCGCGCCAACCGCAGACTCGACTAGGCGTCCCCAAAAGGCACGGTCTTGGCGGGCCTGCCTGAGCGTCATGCCGGCCTGGGCCGTGATCAGAGCAGTGTTGAAGACCTGGAGCTTGGGGCTCGACGCCCGCCGCCGCGCTATGCATCCGGCGTATTTTTGCAGGCCGGTGACCAGACCCGCACCGGACAAGAGGTCGAGGTAATGGGCCAAGGTGGTCGCGTTGCCGGCATCTTGGAGCTGGCCGAGCATCTTGGTGTAGGACAGAATCTGTCCGGAGTAGGCGCAGCTCAGTTCAAGCAGTCTGCGTAGCAAAGCCGGCTTGTCGACGCGAGAGAGGAGCAGTACGTCGCGGGAGATGACCGGTTCAATAAGCGCGTCGCGGACGTAGCGCGCCCAGCGGACCGGCTGTCGGATGAGCGGGGCCGCGCCGGGATACGCACCGTAGAAGAGGTAGTGCTCCAGAGACCAGCCAAATGCCTGTTGCATTTCGGTAAGGCTCCAGTGTGGCAGGCGCACCATCTCGAAACGTCCGGCCAGGCTCTCGCTCAGGCCGCGCTCGACCAGGAGTGGCGCCGAGCCGAGCAAAACGACCTTGAGCGGCCGGCCTGTGCGAGTGTCAGCATCCCACAGGTGCTTCACCGTCTCCGACCAGCCCGTGACCTTCTGCACCTCGTCGAGAACCAGGAGCGCCCCGTCCGTATCTGCCGCATCGGTGAGACTCCGCGCGGCCTCCCACTGCTGTTCAATCCACTGGACGCCGCGTAAAGTCGGTTCGTCCGCACTGGCATAGCGGGTCGGCAGGCCGGCCTGCCTTGCGGCCTGCCCCGCCAGCGTCGTCTTGCCGACCTGCCGGGCACCGGCAACGACCTGGATAAAACGACGCGGCTCCAGCAGCCGGCTGGTCAACTCTTGGGCCTGGGGACGGGTATAGCCGGACAATTTGCTCATGATAATGAGTAATTTTACTCAAGATAGCGAGTAGTTCAAGTCTGTCGAAAGTGTCGGGGAATCAATGAGCGGTTTGACGGTTTCGCCGGTCTGCTGGATAATCTCTTGATTCCTGTCCAGAAATACCCGGCAGTGTCCGGTGAATTACCGGATATTACCGGACACTAAGGGAAAAATGCTGTCATTTCAGATCGATGAGAAAATGACGAAGGAGCCGAAAGAGCTTACTCAGGCGACGGCTCGAAATCAGTAATTCCTGAGTGCATTGGATACCGTTGGGAGAAGAGATGCGCTATACAGTAATTCTTGAACCAGAAGAGGAAGGTGGCTTCCATATATGGTGTCCCGCCCTTAAGGGCTGTCATTCACAGGGTGACACGAAAGAGGAAGCGTTAGACAATATCCGGGAAGCAATCGCTGCCTATCTGGAGAGCTTACGAGATGCGGGATAACCTCACACTCCCCACTCCAGAGGAAACAGTGTTGTACCGGATTTGTAGAGATGATGGGGAGGACGCCTCTCCACTTACGGAAGCGATGACATTTGAAGCGCACCGAGCACTTATCAGGCTTTTGCTGAGAGAAAAGGAAGGCCAAAACTGCACATAAAGCACCCCAACGGTTCAATAAGTTATTGATTCTATTGGATTCAGGTCGGAGACCCCCCTATATAGTTTCTGAGTGTTTGTTAGAGAATAACAGTGTTTTAATAATGGGCGCATTGGAACACCTTGAGCAACAGGTCTTACAACTCTCGTCGGAAGACTTGGAGAAGTTTCGGGTGTGGTTTCTCGAACTTGACCATCAGCTCTGGGACAAAGAGATTGAAGCCGACGCCAGGGCTGGAAAGCTGGACCACCTTATCAATGAAGCGCGAGCGGAATTCAAGGCGGGAAAGACTCGCGCGCTTTGAAACATTTTGCATCCTCAAAATTTTGGGCGTGCTCTCACGCTTTTGCTCAAACGAAAGCCGGCCGCCAAGCTCCGACCTCTGGATGCCGGATCAAGTCCGGCACAACGAGCGCGGAGCGACATGGCGACAGCCTGGCGTAAAACACTCTCGCCTCGGGGTCATACAAACCCTTGTCCGCCCACATGAAACACGGTAGAACTCAGGCCAGGAGCGGTCCAAATGAAAGGCAAAGGGTAGAAGGAGGAAGGAAGAATTTCCCCTTTTTCCCTCTGCCTTCTACCTTTTGTCGCTCTGGGCAGTGCGAGGCAAGACATGCGGGTAACGGTGCTTGGCGCGGGCGATGCGTTCTGTAGCGGGGGGCGGCGCCATAGCGGCTATCTGGTTGAACCCCCCGACGCCTGCTTTCTGCTCGACTGCGGTACGACCACGCTGCTCGCCCTCAAATCTCTTGGTATCCCGGCGGACCGCATAGACTTTGTGGCTATCAGCCACCTGCACGGCGATCATTTTGGCGGCCTGCCGTTTCTCTTTCTCGAATATATCTATGAAAAACAGCGCTCCCGGCCGCTCACCATCGTCGGGCCGCCGGGGACCGAAGAGCGGGTTCGCACCCTCTACGCCACCATGTACCGCGAGTTGTCGCAACGACCGTGCTGCTTCGATATCCGCTTCCGGGAATTGATGCCGGAACAGCAGACGGCCCTCTTCGGTGTGCAGTTGTTTCCCTTCCGCGTGCCGCACCAGGAGCGGGATATCTCGTTTGGCTATCGGGTCGAAACCGCCGGCCGGGCGCTGTTGTATTCGGGCGACTGCGGCTGGAATGAGGATTTGGTCCGGTATTCGCACGGGACCGACCTGTTTATCTGTGAGTGTTGCTATTTTCAGACCGAGACCTCCTTCCATGTCAGCTATCCCAGGATCGCCCAGGAGCAGCACCGCCTGGGCTGTAAACGCCTGCTGCTCAGCCATATTGGCCGGGAAGTCCTTGAACGGCAGGGTGAGGTCTCGCTGGAATGTGCCCACGACGGGATGGTGATCGAGGTCTAGCCGGGCCTGATTTCTTTTCCTGAGACAATCAGCCTGAAGCCGGCCTTACCTCACACCGGAGCGTTTCACGATACGTTGTCGCCGTGCCAGTACGATCTGGTCGGGAAGGACACGGGCCTGCTCCCAGCGTCCTGCTGAGGACCCGACAGTTTGTTGACGTTGACTCATACGGGTTGGCCGGGGCATGG
>WTHD01000230.1 GCA_011523265.1 Candidatus Binatota bacterium | reverse complement strand
GGTTGTATAGGATGCCGAACTCACTTCTTAGATTGAACAGGAGAGACAGAACCAATGAAAAACTACGCACACCCTGAGGTACTGGTTGACACGCAGTGGATTGCCGAACATCTGAACGACCCAAAGGTGCGGATCGTTGATGCGCATATTGATCCTGCGCCATACGAGTCCGGTCATATTCCGGGGGCAGTTTTTTGGAACGGCCTTGAGACGCTGCTCACACCGGACTGGCGCATCAATTTTGACACAGCCTCAGTCGAACAGTTCTGCGGACAATCGGGCATCGATAACGACACCACCGTGATCGCCTATAGCGACCATAGTGCGATTGCGCCGTGGGTGTTCTGGTTTCTCAAATCCGTCGGTCACGGCGATGTCCGTGTCCTCAACGGCGGACGCAAGAAGTGGGTTGCCGACGGCCATGCGCTGACGACCGAGGTCCCGACCGTGACGGCTACGAGCTATACCGCCCGCGAGCCCGACCCGGACCTGCGGGCGCTACAGGACAGGGTCCGGGCTGCCGTTGGAAAAGAGAACCAAGTCCTGCTGGACGTCCGCACCCCCGAGGAATATCGGGGTGAATTGTTTCTGCTGGAGCCGCCCCAAGGCAGCGAGCGGGGCGGCCATATTCCAGGGGCGACCCATCTCTATTATGAAGCCGCTCTCAACGAAGACGAGACGTTTAAGTCTGCGGACGAGCTGGCCGCCCTCTACGCGAGTCACGGCGTCACCGCGGACAAGGAAACGATTACGTACTGCGCGGTTGGCATCCGCTCGGCCCATACCTGGTTTGTGCTGACGCAACTGCTCGGCTATCCGGTTGTCCGCAGTTTCGATGCCTCGTGGAATCTGTGGGGCCGGCTGCCGGATACGCCGGTTGAAAAATAACCGCTGCCTTTGGTGGGGTTCTGCTCAGCTACCAGGCAGCCCGCCGGTATCCCTATGACACCGCTGGCTTAATCGTGCTCGAACTTCCCATATTGCGTAAAATTCTGCTCTAAGTACCAGCGAAGATACTCCTGGGCGCTTATGGGCTCGTCCTGGGGTGGGTGGTCCTCCTCGTGGCAGGTCGGCAGACATTCAATCACGGTGTCCGGACTGGGGAGGAAAAAGAAGGGGATAGAGTAGCGATCCTGGCCTGACAGATTGCGTACCCGGTGTGGGGTGGACAGGATGCGACCGTTGGACCAGCGCGTGAGCAGATCGCCCGAATTGACCAGAAATGCTTCCGGCCAGGCTGGCGCACGAATCCAGTCCTGCTCTTTCGGCTTAATTTCCAGCCCCGGCACGTCGGTTGTTGCGAGCAGGGTCAGGAATGTACCGTCTGTATGCGGGGAAGAATTATACTGGCCTTCCTCCAAAGGGTCGGCCGGGTAGTGGGACAGTCGCTGGAAGGCAATCGTGCGATATTTCGGAAAGAACGGATCGAAGTAGTCCGAGGGGAGAGACAGCGCAGCGGCAAACAGCGGCAGCAGTTGAATGGAGAGATCCTCCATCGCCTCGAAAAACTCGTTCAAGGTTTCCCGATAGCCCGGCAGGCCCTCCGGCCATTGGTTTGGAAACGGGAGTTCAAAAGGAGCTCGATCACGCTGCATAAAAAAGGCTTCGACCCGGTCTGGCTTGGTGTGACCCTCATAGTACTCCGAGGTGCGACCGAGTTGTTGTCTATCACCCATATAGCCAACAAAAACATCGTTGAGCTTGATGGTATTCTTCTGTTCCAGGGGAAGAGAAAGAAACCGCTTAGCCTCCCGAAACACGCCATCAATCACTGAGCGGGAAACGCCGTGACCAACGAGGTAGAAAAAGCCGACCTCGGTTAAGGCTAGGTGGAGCACTGACGCAAGCTGTTCGCACGCCCCGGGGACGCCGGAGAGATAGTCTCCGACATCGAGAACCGGAATCTCCGCGCTGCTTGGTGCATCGCTGACCAGACCGGTCTGTAATGTTGTTTGACTTGTGAGTTCGGCTGCTGTTGTCATGGCCTCGCCTCTTGACTGAGATTAGGGAGGATGGGTCATTAGGACTCCCCTTCTTGTTGGTGGGTGACGCCCCGCTCACCCTGCGCTATTGGCTCCGTTCTAGCAGACAGGGTTTGTGGTTCAAGGTGTCAGGCTCGTCAAGCATACAAGCAGCCTGCCATCAAAACTGACCGTCGAAACTGCCGTCAAAACTGATAGGTCATCCGCACAACGGTCTCGTCCCGCTTGCGGTACAGCCCGCCCAACCCCCAGCTCTCGTCCACCTGGCCGCCAAAGCCGGGCACGAAGAAATAATTCTGGGCGAGCCGGACGATCAACCGGGGAGTGAGATAATAATCCACTACCCAGCCGAACTGGGAACTGTAGCGGTTGATCGGGTCAATGACAAAGAAGGCCACCGGCAGGAGCTTGCCCCGCATATAGGTGGTGCTGGCGGCAATCGTGCCGACGGCTTCCCAGTTGCGGACTTTATCCGTGGCTGAAATCTGGCCCTGGAAACGGGACGTGCTGGTCGGAATATATTGCCAGAAGACCTGCGAGGTCAGGAAAAACGTGGAGCGGCGGTTGAGGGTGCGAATCCAGGTCGGCCGGTCAAAGCCGATAAACGCCTGCCAGACATCGCTCTTCTTGATCCCGAGCAAGCCGCTCTCTATGGGGTTCTCGCCCTCATCCAGAATCATAATGGGCTTGCGTTTATCGGCGAAGGGCTTGCCGAACTCATAAATCGTTTCCATGCGCCACACGCCCTCGGTATAGTCATCGTCCGCGTAACTGGCGGAGATGCCGACCGCGTGGGTGTAGGGATAGTAGGCTTCCGCCGGCAGAATACCGCGCCCGAGCAGGGCGGCATTGCTGCGCGCCACATCCGCTATGGTCTCGCATCCGACCGTGCCGAGCCGGCACTGGTTGAGGCCGCGCAGAGCGGAGGTGTTGACGCCGTCATCGTGGGCCGTGCGTTGATACAGATAGTTCAGCGTTACGGTCACGCCCTGCGGGGTGGTCGCGCCCAGGCGGAAGCCGACCTGGCTGTTCTCATCGATGCTTTTGCTATAGTTACCCCGTCGGCCCAGGACCGTGCGGTTGAGGAGCTTGAAATTTCCTCCGGTCGGACTCCCCCCAAACGGATTCGCAGACGGCGAACTCCAGGGCCGCCCCGGAGAGAAGCCGAATTTGAGCGGTACCCACAGCCCCGGCACCCAATAGGACTCGGTATACACATCGCTCAGACTCCCAATCCGCCCAAAACGATAGGTGGCGCGTATCATCCAGTACGGAATACGCAGATCGTCCCAGGTCTCCTGGCCGACGCCGCCCCCGTGCCAGGTGGTATCCAGCGCGTTGGTCCGGTCGAGCATACGCAGGTTGTCGGACTCTCCCCACACCACCATCTGACGGCCAAGCCGCAAGGACAGCGGTATCTTGGCAAACTCGATGTCGGTGAAGACTTCGCGAAACGTACTCTCAAAGCGCAGGGCGTGGGCCGCCTTGTGAGAGAGATCGGACAATTTGCCGTCCCGACCGGCCCGGTCGCGATAGGGAAACACGTCCTGACGCGGACCCGGCTGAAAATCGTACACGCTGTCATACACGCCCCGGTACAGGCCGACGAAGTGGGCGTAGTCTATGCCCGGCAGAGAGAAGCGGCTGAACGCCCGACCGTTTTTGATCCAGTCATATTCCACGCGCGCGCGTATGACGTTGCGCTGCTGAATGATCGACCATTTGTCCGGCTCCGGGTGACGAAAGATCTGCTGCGTTTGCAGATTGCCGGACAGGGAAAGATCACCATAGGTGAAGTCTGCGTGGACAGGAGGAAGAGGCATGGCAAGGAAGAGCAGGCAAAGAGAAACAAAAGCAGGGCAGGCCCGCAACACAGTCTTTTGGTGCTTTTTATTCATAGGCGAGAGAGAACAACGTTTTCCCTTCTTGAGAGGGGTGCCGTATCGCGGCGGGGTGTGTTTCATAGACCAGAGAACCCACCCCGGCCTGCGGCCACCCCTCCAAGGACGTGTGATGCATATTAGGGGGTACTTTATAGGGAGCGTGTCGAGGATAGCCT
>WTHD01000253.1 GCA_011523265.1 Candidatus Binatota bacterium | reverse complement strand
CCAAAGAAGGCAATACGAGTTTACAAGGGTCCGGGTGGGTTCGAAGATGTGTATAGAAACAAGGTCTTCCCTTGGAGGAGGAAGTGAAGGCAATCCGGGGAATCTGAACCAAGATCCCTTCCTCTAAGGAGGCAAAGCCCTCCAGTTGAAAGAGATTCGCCTTCAGCCCAAACCGGCCCAGAGCCCCCACCCGCCCGTGTGGATCGGTGCCAACGCGCCAAAGGCGGTCGAGCGTGCCGCGCGCCTGGGCTGTCACTTTCTCGGTGGTGGGACCTCAGAAGCCCAGGAAACGTATGATGCCGCGCTACGCCGGCATGGGCGCGATCCGAAGGATTACCATGCCGCCCAGTTGCGCTGGGCGTATGCCGCGCCAAGTCACGATCAAGCCTGGGATGAAGCCCAGGATCATCTTCACTACATGCTGAGTTGGTATGGTCGTTGGCTGGCCGAGGCCAAAGACTTCCCTGGGGCTGAACAGTTCAGCCAACTGCCGCCTGCGGCCGAGTTGCGAGAGCATCCCGAGCGCCTGCTCGCCAGCCCCATGATCGGCACCCCGGAAGAGATCGGACAGGAGATTGAGCGGTTTACCCGCGAGGTGCGCACAACGCATCTCGTCCTGGGTATGCACCTGCCCGGCCTCGACCCGGCCAAGAGTCAGCGCTCAATGGAACTCTTCGCTAAAGAGGTCATGCCACACTTCAGATAGAGACCGGAAAAAGGGCTACCAGGTCGGTTGAGCCCAGACTCAACCGACCCAACCGGCTCAACTCCGGTTTGTCTCCAGCCATTTCTTGAAATCATCAACCACGCCGCCCTGCCACAACGAAACGCCTGCCCGGTAGGCGGCCCGGGCAATCATATGCGCTCCAACCGGGGCGGTCAGAAAGAGAAAGATAACAATCAGGAACTCTTTCAGGCCCGAGGAGAGCCCCAAATAGCGCAGGTAGAGCAGCGAAGCCAGAACCACCCCAGCTACACCAAACGTCGTGCTCTTGCTCGTTGCGTGCATGCGCGCGTACACATCCCTCAGCCGCAACAGGCCGAACGTTCCGGTCAGGAGAAAAAACAGGCCAAGGAGCAAAAGGACACTAACCAGGAGGTCGAGGACGTAGGGGACTTCCATCAATAACCGTTCCTCTCAACAGATATTTGGCCGCCGCGACCGTTCCTAAAAACGAGAGAATGGCGAGGACCAGAGCCACGTCGATATACAGCGCACTCTGAGCCCGGATCGAAATGACGATGATAGCGGCAACCAGATTGATCGCAATATTATCCAGGGCCACAACCCGGTCTGGAATCGTAGGACCACGCAGGGCACGATACGCACTCAGTAAGATCGAGAGCGTGATACCGACTAACACGACGGCAGAAACAAAGGGCGTAATCATTTGGCAATGAGCAAGAGATAGCGTTCAAATCCGTCCTTAATGATACGGATTTCTTCCTCCACATCATCGACATCGAGAAAGTGAATAAATAAAAACTGCCGATCCGGAGCAACCTCTACCGACAGCGTTCCCGGCGTCAGGGTGATCATATTTGCCAGCAGGGTAATCAGCACATCGTTCTGCAAGGACAGCGGGTAGGCAACAATGCCGGGCCGTATGGCGAGCTTCAAGGCCAGAACCTGTCTGACCACGGTCCAATTGGCAATCAGGAGTTCTTTCACGAAGAAGAGAACGAGGCGCACGCTCAGCGCGGCCTTGCGAAAGTAACGACGCTCCTGGTGAAAGGAGCGGGGGAAGAACAGCATGGCCAAGAGGCCGACCAGAAAGCCAATCACGAACTGACGCAAGGATATCTCGTCGTGCAGCAGGCACCAGGCAAGGGCCAGGATGACATTAAGGAAAAAACGAGTCACCATAAGAAGACCTCGCACTCAAAAGACGTCAAAGAGTAAACGTGTCCGGCATCTCATGTCTATTGGAGGATACGTTTACTCTTTCAGCCCCAGGACGGCCGCAATATACACACGCGGGTCAGCGACTTGTGCCGCGGCGGTCTGGGCTACGCTGTACAGTATACCCGGAAACAGCCCAATCCCAACAATAAAAAAGACGAGCAGGACAATACCGGGGAAGAGGGGCCAGAGTGATACGGGCCGGCGCTCGCCCGCCTCTTCGCCCCAGAAGACTCCGTTCCAGATTTTGAGCATGGAGGCCAGCGTCAGCAGGCCGCCCAGGAGCCCAATCCCCACATAGCCGTACCGACCAATTTCCACCCCTGCCTGCAACACGATAAATTTACTGAAAAACCCGGCCAGCGGAGGAATGCCGGCCAGGCTCAGGGCCGCCAGCAAAAAGAGAATGCTCAGGGGTACGGAGTGGGATTGCAGCCCCCCCACCGCTTTGAGGTGGGTCGTACCGGTTGCTGCCTGTACGACGCCGGCAATCAGGAAGAGAGAGGACTTCGCCAGGACGTAGGGCACCATATAAAAGAGGGCACCGGCCAATGCCTGCGGCGTCAACAGGCCGATACCCAGAATGAGGTAGCCGATCTGACTGATGATGTGGTAGGACAAAATTCGCTTCATGTCCGTCTGGGACAGCGCCCCAAAAACGCCCAGGAGCATGGTCAGGGCAGCCAGAATTAGCAGCAGTTCATGGGTCAGGGCCGGGTTGTGACGGAAGATCAGCGTGAAGGTCCGGAAGATGGCATACACGCCGACCTTGGTCAGAATCCCGCCAAAGAACGCGCTCAGTCCAGCTGAGGGCTGGAAATACGGGCCGGGCAGCCAAAAATAGAGCGGAAAGATGGCCGCCTTGGTACCGAACACAAACAAGAAGACCAGGGCCAGGATAGTCAGCGTCGGGTCCAGCTCCCCGGACGTTGTCTGAATCTTATAGGCCAGGTCCGCCATATTAAGCGTGCCCATAGTCCGGTACAGCACCGACAGGCTGATCAGAAAAAAGGTCGAGGCGATCAGGTTGATAACCACGTATTTGACCGTCTCTCGCAGTTGGCCGGGTTGTGAGCCAAGGGCCAGGAGCGCAAACGACGCGATCAGCAAAATTTCAAAAAAGACGAACAGGTTGAACAAATCTCCGGTGAGAAAGGAGCCGTTCACACCCATAATGAGAATAAAGAAGAGCGGATAATAAAAATGCTCCTGGTGCTCCTGTTCAACCGTGCGCAGCGAGAAGATCACCACCGCCACCCCAATCGTCATGGTCAGGACGACCATGGTCATACTCAGGACGTCGGCAACCAGGATAATGCCGTAGGGCGCTGCCCAGTTGCCCATCCGCAGCACAACAATCCCCTGCTGGCCCTCTTGCAGCAGAGAGAGCAGGCCCACGACGGATAGCCCCCACAGCCCCAGGCTGACGATGAGGCTCACCCCGCGCTGAAAGATGTCCCATTTATGAAAGGCAGCGAGAAGAGCTGCCGCGACAACCGGCCCGATAATAAACAGGACGAACAGGTCTGGCAGCATCATATCTTTTTGCGGGGGAGGTTTCCCCCGAGCCCCCTCATTCTTCTCCCCCTGCCAGTTCGTCCACTGCATCCGATCCGTACACCTGTCTGACCCGAAAGGCCAAGACCGTGGCGAAAGCCGTCATACCAAAGCTGATCACAATCGCGGTTAAGATGAGGGCCTGGGGCAGTGGGTCAACGTACGGTGCCTCAGTCGTGAGCAGAGGAGGATTGCCCCGCTTCAGACCGCCTGAGATCATGAGCGCGAGATTGGCCGCGTGGGAGTATAAGGACAAGCCCACGACCACCCGTAATAAATGCCGCTGCAGGATCAAATACGTCCCACAGCCAAAGAGGACACCGATCACGCTGATAATCACGAATTCCACGGATTAATCCTCAGCAATGGCCCGAATAATGCCCAGCGAGGTGCCAACCACGACCAGGTACACCCCGATGTCAAAACCCATGGCGGTGGCCAGTTCAACATCACCGAGCAGCGGAAAAGTATAATGGCCGATCGCGCTGGTCAGAAACGGATAGCCAATAAATACAGAGCCAAGACCCGTGCCGGCGGCCAGCAGGAGCCCGACCGCAACTACCTGAAGCGGCTTCCAGGGCATCT
>WTHD01000156.1 GCA_011523265.1 Candidatus Binatota bacterium | reverse complement strand
GATTAGTCTGAATACGACACGGAAGATTATGGATCGGTAGAATATCCGACGTTATCAGTCCAAGGCAAGGGTCAGGCTGTCACCTAGGTTACAAAAAACGCAAAGAAAACGGGAGAATTGCCCATATTCGATCTCGCTCCCAGGGCCAGCCGGTTCCGTGCACTCTCCCTCCCAGAGGCAGGAGGCGTAAAAGGGAGGGAAGGCGGAGGAGCGAAGCGGGCTTGGGAAAACGTTCGACCCCAACCGGCCAGTAGTCAGGTAGCCCAACTCGATATTTGAGTTCGGCCAGGGATTCCTCCAGTCCACCGATCCGGTCAACCAGGCCACGCGCCACGGCCTGTCTCCCGCTCCAGACTCGCCCCTGGGCGCAGGCGTCAACCGCCTCATAACTGAGCGACCGACACTGAGCGACTTTTTTGACAAAGTCGCGATAGAAACTCTGGATTTCACTATTCATGCGCTCCTGTTCCGCCGGGCCAAAGGCCAGATAGTCGGAGAACAGGGCCGCGCGCTTGCCCCGGGTCAGGATTTCCTTATCCAGACCAAGCTGGGCGTACAGGCCGTGCAATACCGCCTTGCCGGCAATGACGCCAATCGAGCCGGTCACCGTTCCTTCCTCGGCAAACACCGTCGTTCCGGCCAGCGCGATATAATAGCCTCCCGACGCAGCCACATCGCCCAGAGAGATAATCACGGGCTTCTCTTCTTTGGTCTGGATAATCTCGTGCCAGACCAGATCGGAGGCCAGCCCGGACCCGCCCGGACTCGACACGCGGATAAGCACCCCGGCAATATCAGGGTTTTCGCGAATGTGTCTGAGGTCTCGGATCACACTGTTGGAGCCGGTGGACTGAATCCCGTCACTCCCGGTTTCGGTTTCGCCGCGTGTAATCGTTCCACCCACCGTCATGAAGGCAATCCGCGCTGGAGGATACCGGAGCGCCTGGCGCCGCATGAGTCGCCCGCGACGCCGCAGATAGGCACCCGCTTCAATGAATAGATTTGAGTCGGTTGAGTCGGTTGAGTCGGTTGAGTCTGAATTCGCAGCAGCCCGTTCTTTTTTTTCAGTTTTTCCCTGTCGTCCGCGGCTTTCGAGCCAGTGCGGGATATTATCCTCATAGCCAATATGATCGATCAGGCCCATTTCCTGGGCTTCGCGAGGCAGAAACAGCCCCTGGTCAATGAGGTCGCGCACGGTCGCCTTGTCTGTATTCCGGGTTGAGGAGACTCCCTCGACAATCTGATCGTACAGGTCGTCCAGCAGACTGTTCATCATCTCCCGATGGGGCTCAGACAGGGATGTCCGCGTAAACGGCTCCCCGGCTGACTTATACTGCCCGGCCTGAGTGACCTGGGCCTCGATGCCCAGCTTGTCGAGCGCGCCCTTAAAGAACATCGTTTCGGCTGCAAGACCGGTGACGGTCAGGTGACCGGCCGGCGCCATCGCCACCGCGTTTGCCGCGCTGGCGAGGTAATATTCCTGGGTGCCGCCCTCAGCCAGATAGACGAGGACGTATTTCCCGGCGTGACGGAGCGCCTGAATGGAGCGCCGCAGATTTTGCAGACGAGCCCAGCCCGTGTCCAGATTATCGATGATGAGAACAACGGCGCTGAGCTGCTCGTCCTCACGCGCCCAGCGCAGCAGGGTGGTCAGGGCGAACAGGTCCGGCGCGGCTGGGCGTCGAAACGGCAGAAAGCCCAGGACACCCGCTTCGGCAATATGACCGGTCAGCTCTATCTGAAGGGCGTTATACGGCCGGTGCCGTCCGGTGAGGCGGGCAAGAAGATCGATGGTCCAAAGAACGCAACGCGTAATGCTGCGGAACAGGAAGCGTATCACAACTATGGAATAGTCTATGCTCCCCTTGCCGGCTTCAGCAAGGGTATTACCTGTCTCTGACTACTAACCGGGACTAGGCGTTTTCCTCTTTATAGATTTCCAGCCAGGCCATTTGGATGGCTTCGAGTTTGCCCTCGCTCGAATCCTGCGGGTCGTCGCTGAAATCCTCCAACTCGGTGACCCAGCGGAGCAGATCGGTAAAACGGATGCTCAAGGGATCGGTCTCGGGCTGCGCTTCGAAGAGTTTCTCGGCAATATCCTCAGGCGTGTCCCAGTATAGCTTCATGACTCCCTCCAGTGCGGTTGCTATAAGTCGGAGAGCTGTTTCTCTCCCAGCGCCTCCTGGATTGAAGAATCCATAATCCGTTGGGCAAACGGCGTTGTCACCTGGCTCAACTCCTCGGTCAGGTCCCGGATCAGATCGTAATCTTCTCCAGCGCACGCCTCCCGGACCTTTTGCACGACCTGGGCAATCTTCTCCTCCTCTCCCTCTTGCAGAAACGAGGCATTTTGGCTCAGGGCTTTATCGGTCGCGTGCAGCACAGTATCGGCTTCAGTCCGGGCCTCAATCAGCAGCCGCTGTTCAATGTCTTCCTCCGCAAAGTCTATGGATTCTTCCAGCAGCCGCTCCACCTCTTCGTCGGTCAGGCCATAGGATGGTTTCACTTCGAGCGAGCGTTCGAGCCCGGTCCGCAAGTCGGTGGCGGAAACGTTCAGAATACCATTGGCGTCGATCATAAACGTCACTTCGACACGCGGGACTCCAGCCGGCTTGGGCTCGATGGGGATGCTGAAACGGGCCAGGCTGCGGCAATCCTGGACCAGTTCGCGTTCCCCTTGCAGGACATGCACGGCAACCGCGGTCTGGTCATCCACCGCGGTGGTGAACATTTCCTTCACGCTTGCCGGGATGGTCGTATTGCGCTCAATGAGATGACTCATGACCCCGCCCATGGTCTCAATGCCTAAAGACAACGGAACCACATCGAGCAGCAGCATGTCCCGCCGCCGTCCGGACAGGGTATCCGCCTGAACAGCCGCCCCGAGGGCAACGACCTCATCCGGGTCGATGTTGGTGAGTGGCGTCCGGCCAAAAAACTCGCCCACGCGCTGGCGTACCAGCGGCATGCGGGTCGAGCCGCCGACCAGGACGACTTCTTCAATATCCTGAGTCTCAAGCCCGGCATCCTTGAGCGCCTGCCGGCACGGCTCAAGCGTGCGGGCCACAATGTCGTCCACCGCGGCTTCCATCTCGTGACGGCTCAGGCTGCGAGAGAGCTGCACGCCGCTTGAAGGGACGGCCAGATTCAGAACCGTCTCGTCCTGCTCGGATAAGACCTGCTTGGCCTTTTCAGCCGCCCGTAGCGCACCATTCAGCACCTGCAAGTCGCCGCGCCGTTCTTCAGCCAGCTCCGCCAAGAGAAAACGCTCGGCGATGGACTGATCGATATCGTCACCGCCCAGGCGGGTATTGCCGTTGGTGGATAACACCTCGAAGATGCCGGTGTGGAGCCGCAGGATAGACACGTCAAACGTGCCCCCGCCAAAGTCATACACCGCAATCAGCCCCTCTTCTTTTGTATTGAGGCCATAGGCGAGAGAGGCCGCGGTCGGTTCGTTGAGCAGACGAATGACCTCAAGGCCGGCCAGCTTGCCGGCGTCTTTGGTCGCCTGACGCTGCGAGTCGTTGAAATACGCCGGAACGGTAATGACCACCTTGCGGACTTCTTCTTGGAGTGCCGCCGCAGCCCGGTCTCGCAGGGCGCGGAGAATAACAGCCGAGACTTCCGGTGGTGTCACCTGCCGGTCGTGGATGGCAAACCGGGCCAGACTGGCAGTGTCGCCTTGATCGTCAACGAAGCGATAGCGCTGCCGATCCTCGGCACTCACATGCTCCATGCCGAGACCCATAAAGCGCTTGACCGACCGAATGGTCGAGAGCGGCTGGGTTCGGGCTAACTCGCCCGCCTCCCGGCCGACAACAACCCGGTCGTTGGGTAAGAAACTGACGATAGAGGGGAGCGTCTTCTGCCCGGTTTCGCTATCGGCAATGACGCGTGGGCCGGCGTCGTCCACACACGCGATCAGACTATTGGTCGTGCCGAGATCAATACCAACTATACGTTCCACGATTTGCCTCTTTTATTCAAAAGGTGAAGAGACCTTTTCCACATCGCGGGTTAAGGTCCGCAGATAGGCCATATCCGACAGCACCCGCTTCAGTTCGCTCAAGAGCTCGGACAAACCGTCGGCCTGCCCCCATTTGGAGAAGTTGGCCGCCAGCTTTTGCCGTAGTCCCTGCATCCGCTCGTCCAGATCATCCCGTACCTGTGTCAGCTCAACTTTGAGGCTCCCTAGCGCGTCAGATGGCCCGGCAGTGCTGGCCTCCCGGACGGCCGCCAGCTTTTCCTGCACCTCAAACACGAGGAGGGCCAGAGCGGGAGGGACCTTGTTATTTTCCTTGCCGAGCTGTTCGCCGTTGAGTTCGAGCCAGTACTGACCGCGCTGGACAGGATCACGCAGCGTCCGATAGGCCCGGTTCACCACCGCGGTGTTCTGAAGGCTGGCTTCCTGCTCCTCCGCAGTGCCGGTCTGGTGCAGGTCCGGATGGAGCTGGCGGCTCAACGCGTAATACGTCTTGGCAAGCGCCTGCTCATCAAGCATCGGATTCCGGGCCAGACCAAATACCGTAAAATAGTCAATGTCTGGCGGGAGAGGTTGGAGAGCCCCGCAGGCCGGGCAGAACACCTGGGGTGTATGCTCGTCCTGACAGCGCCAGCAGCGCACCACCGTTGGCATAGTGAGGGTTGGGCTAGACCGAGAATGAGCTACCGCAGCCGCAGGCACGTTTGATATTGGGATTCGTCAGCTTAAAGCCCGAATCCATTAAGGTCTCGGAAAAATCCAACTCGGTCCCACGGAGATAGATAAAGCTTTTGCGGTCAACAATCACTTTGGCGCTTTCCCGCTCAAAAACGCGGTCGCCGTCACGCGGGATATCCAGGTCCATCTTGTAGGACAAACCCGAACAGCCCCCCCCCACCACCTTGACCCGCAGGCCGCAATCCTGCCGCTCGTCCTGGACCGTCAGGTCTCCAATCTTTTTGGCCGCGTTTTCGCTGATTTCGATTTTGAGCTTTGCTTTCGCGCTTGCTGCCATGCCGGTTGTCCCAATCTGATTGTGGTTGCCGTGTGTCTAGGCAGCATCCTTCTTGGTGGCACCCTGGCCCCGCCAGTCCGCTACCGCCGCCTTGATCGCATCCTCCGCTAACACCGAACAGTGTATCTTTACCGGTGGTAACGCCAACTCCTCTACGATCTGGGTGTTCTTGATCTCCCCTGCCTCCGCCACGGTCTTCCCCTTCACCAACTCCGTCACATAACTCGATGACGCGATCGCCGACCCACACCCAAAGGTCTTGAACTTCGCATCTTCGATCACTTCGGTCTGCGGGTTGATCTTCAACTGCAACTTCATCACGTCCCCGCACTCCGGGGCCCCCACTACCCCAGTGCCCACGTTCGCTTCCTCGGCCTCAAAACTCCCCACGTTCCGCGGCCGCTCGTAATGCTCTATCACTCGCTCGGTGTATGCCATCGCTCGCTGCTCCCTCCATGGTAGCGTTTTATAGGTGTTGAATACTTGCCTTACTCAGGTTTTCCATTGGACGGATTTCAGGTCAATACCTGCCTTGGCCATCTCGTACAGGGGTGACATCTCCCGCAATCGGATGACCACCTCGGAGACGCGCTTGACCACATAGTCCACGTCCTCTTCGGTGTTAAAGCGGCCCAGGCCAAATCGAATCGACGTATGGGCCAGCTCTTCTCCGACACCCAGCGCCTTGAGCACATACGACGGTTCAAGGGTCGCCGAGGTACAGGCGGAGCCGGACGACAGCGCGATCTCCCGGTTGAGTCCCATCAGAAAGGATTCGCCTTCTACATACGAAAAACTCAGGTTCAGGTTGCCGGGAATCCGCTCGGTTGGATGCCCGTTCAAATACACTTCCTCCAGGTTTTCGGTCAAACCATTATAGAGTTTTTGCCGCAGGGCAATCAGCCGGCCGGCCTCGGCTTCCAGTTCCTGCCCGCATAACTCGCACGCCTTTCCAAACCCGACAATACCCGCCACGTTGAGCGTCCCCGAGCGCATCCCCCGCTCATGGCCACCGCCGTGCATCTGGGCGCGCAGGCGAACCCGGGGTCTCCGTGACCTGACGTATAACGCCCCGCAGCCCTTGGGCCCGTACATCTTATGGGCGCTCATCGACATCAGGTCGATGCCATCTTCATCAACGTTCACCGGGATCTTGCCCACGCCCTGAGTCGCGTCACAGTGGAACAGGATGCCCCGCTCTTTGGCGAGCTTGCCAATCTCTCGAATGGGATGCAGGGTGCCAATCTCATTGTTGGCATACATCAGAGAGACCAGGATCGTCTCATCCCGGATCGCCTTCTTCACATCATCGACATCCACCCGACCATACTGATCCACCGGTAAGTAGGTCACTTCCGCGATATTCGCCCGTTCGAGAGCCTGACAGGTATCCAAGACCGCCTTGTGTTCCGTGACCGCCGTAATAATGTGATTGCCTTTATCCGCGTAGAACTCCGCCACTCCCTTAATCGCCAGATTGTCCGACTCGGTCGCACCACTGGTGAAAATGATCTCCTTGGGTCGGGCGCCAACCAAATCCGCAATCTGGCTCCGGCCCCGGTCCACGGCCTCTTCGGCCGCCCACCCAAAGGCATGATTCCGGCTGGCCGCATTGCCGTATATCTCTCCGAGAAACGGGACCATCGCCTCAATCACGCGCGGGTCTACTGGCGTGGTGGCCTGGTTATCCATGTAGATTGGATCGCGCTCCATAATGCCCCTTCGTTGTTCGCTACGAGTTGGAATTGCTTAAAGTGGACTTTAGAAGTCTAACTTAGGATTTCTCCCTGAGCCTGTCAACCTACACGGCGAGGCCGGGACGAGAGGCAGCGCGTGGGTGAGGTCGATGCTCACAAGAGGCTTTTCAAAAACCGGCCGGTGTAGGATTCTTCAACCTGGACTATTTCCTCGGGCAGCCCGCAGGCAACGACCTTGCCCCCGGCCTCTCCCCCTTCGGGACCCAGGTCGATGACCCAATCCGCGGTTTTTACCACCTCCAGATTATGTTCAATCACCACCACGGTATTCCCCGCTTCTACGAGTAAGGTGAAAATGTCCAGCAAGCGCTGAATATCGGCCAGATGGAGACCGGTGGTCGGTTCATCAAAGAGGAATAAGGTCCGCCCCGTGCTCTTCCGGCTCAACTCTTTGGCCAGCTTGAGCCGCTGCGCTTCGCCCCCGGAGAGCGTTGGGGCGGCCTGACCCAGGCGTATATATACCAGCCCAACCGCGCGTAATGCTTCCAACCGTGAGCGGATTTCTGGCAGGTCGCCATATGCTGCCAACGCCTCGGCGACCGTCATATTCAGCACGTCGGCAATACTCCGACCACGCAGGGTGACCGCCAGCGTCTCTCGGTTATAGCGCCGGCCGTGGCATACATCACACCTGACATAGACATTGGGTAAAAAACTCATCTCAACCGCGAAGACGCCATTTCCTTCACACGCCTCACAGCGTCCACCTTTGACGTTAAAAGAGAAGCGGTCCGGGTTATAGCCACGCACCCGCGCCTCGGGCAGTTGGGCAAACAGGACGCGAAGCGGGCGGAGGAGTCCGATATACGTTGCTGGGGTGGAACTGGGCGTTCGCCCAATGGGAGCCTGGTCAACCACGATCATTTTGTTGAGATGCTGCCAGCCGGAGAGCCGGCCGATCCCTGCTGCGGTCGCTTGCGTCCCCGCGAGCGCAGCCGCAAGCGCGGGCACGAGGGCGTCGCTGATAAGCGAACTCTTGCCCGAGCCCGAGACGCCAGTCACACACGTCAGCGTTCCGAGCGGGAAGTCCACGCATATATCTTTGAGGTTATGCATCCTGGTATGGGCGAGGGTGAGGCAATGTTCCGATGGGCGTCGTTTTGTCGGGACTGGAATCTGCGATGCGCCGGAAAGATACTGTCCGGTCAGCGAGTTCGGTGCGTTTTTGACGTCCTGCGGTGTTCCTACCGCACAGACCCACCCCCCCTGCTCGCCAGCTCCTGGGCCTAAATCAATCAGATGGTCAGCAGCCAGCATGGTCTCAGGGTCGTGCTCGACCACCACAACCGTATTCCCCTGCTGACACAGGCGTCTGAGCATCTCCAGGAGCTGACTCGTGTCACGCGGATGCAGCCCTACCGACGGCTCGTCCAGAATATGGATGACCCCGGATAAGCCATTCCCGAGCAGCGTCGCCAGCCGGACCCGCTGAGCCTCGCCCCCGGACAGCGACACCATCGTGCGATCCAGGGTGACATACGCTAACCCCAGATCAACTAACGCCTGAAGACGCGAGACAATCTCCTGACAGAGCGGCCGGGCGATCGGCTCTGTCCGGCCGTAAAAAACGAGTTCAGAAAAAAAGTCGAGCACCTCTTCGAGCGACTTGGCGGTGAGCTCGCTCAGGCTCATGTCTCTGATGCGTATCCCCTGGGTCTCTGAGCGGAGGCGGGAGCCGTGACACTGGGAACAGATCTGCGAGCCGACTGCGGCCTGGGTGCTCCCTCGCTTTTTTGTCTTTCGCTCCTGTTGCACGCCAAGCCCCTCACAGGCCGGACACGCTCCCTCGGGGCTGTTGGGTGAAAAGAAGGCCGGGCTCAGTTCCGGATAGGCAAAACCACAGGCCGGACAGATCAGACGCTGGGTGAACAGCCGCTCCTCGTTTTCCCCAATCAGCACTTTGACCACATCCTTGCCATAGCGCAGAGCCGTATCCAGCGAATCGGCGAGGCGTTGGGCGATGCCGCTTTTGACCACAAGCCGGTCAACGACGATATCGAGTTGTGTCTCGGCGATCTCTCCGGGTCTCAGACCCGCAAGCTCTCTGGCGAGGTCCGAATCCATCAGGTCGTAGATCGTTCCATTCAACCGGACTCGGACAAATCCTGCTTTATACAGGTCCTGGAGAACGGTGGCACAATCGTCAGGATGGAAAAGGCGGATGGGCGCCAGAAGCTGGAGTCGGCTCCCTGCGGGGACATCGAGCAGTTGATCGACAATCTGGGGCACGCTGTGGCGTGCAATCACTCGTCCGCATTCCAGGCAGTGAGGCGTGCCGACCCTTGCGTAGAGCAACCGCAGATAGTCGGCAATCTCGCTGACCGTGCCAACGGTCGAGCGGACTGAGGGCCCCGTGCGACGCTGTTCAAGTGCAACCGTTGGGGACAGGCCGCTGATGGCATCAACCTCGGGTTTGGCGTGCTGCGTCAGAAACTGACGCGCCGAGGCGGACAGCGATGCCATATAACGGCGGCGTCCCTCGGCGTAGAGGACGTCAAAGGCCAGGGTCGATTTCCCCGACCCGGAGACGCCGGTAATCACCACAAACTTCTGGCGCGGAATCTCAAGGCTGATGTTTTTGAGATTATGTTGGCGCGCGCCTCGAATATGAATCGTCTCCACACCGCGCAGCCTAGCAGAAAGCCGAAGTGGGGGTTAGGGATTAGGAGTCTGGCGAGCGATTCCAGCGTAAGACTGGCCGGCGGGCAGCGCGGGTTTCATCCAGGCGGCTGACCGGCGTGGTGAAGGGCGCTTGCTTGAGCAGGTCGGGCTGGTCGGCAATCTCCTGGGCAATGGCCAGTAGCGCGTCGGCAAATTCGTCCAGGGTCTCTTTGGTTTCCGTTTCCGTCGGCTCAATCATCAGTGCCCCGCTCACCACTAAGGGGAAATAAATCGTCGGAGCATAAAAGCCATAATCGAGCAGACGTTTGGCGATATCCAGGGTCTTGATGCCAGTCTGATGAAACGAGCGATCCGAGAAGACACACTCATGCATACACGGCTCATGGGTGGCCAGGTTGTAGACGGATTCGAGTCGTTTGCGGAGGTAGTTGGCGTTCAGAATCGCCATGCGGGTGGCGTGCGTGAGCCCGTCTCCTCCCATGGCCAGAATATAGGCGTAGGCCCGCACCAGGATGCCAAAATTGCCGTAGAACGAGCGCACCCGTCCGATTGATTTGGGCGCAGTGTCAGTCCAGGAATAGGTGTCGTTCTGCTGGACAATCCGAGGGATAGGCAGATAGGGCTCCAGAATCTTTTTGACGCCGACCGGCCCGGCACCGGGGCCGCCGCCACCGTGCGGCGTGGAGAAGGTTTTATGCAGATTGAATTGAATAACATCCGCCCCCATATGACCCGGCTTGGCCACACCCATCAGGGCGTTGAGGTTGGCACCGTCCATATACACCAGCGCCCCGTGCTGGTGCAGCACATCGGTTATCCGAAGAATCTCACGCTCAAAGAGTCCGAGCGTGTTCGGGTTGGTCACCATCAGGGCGGCGACCTCGGTGTCCGTACATTTGGCTACGGCGTCGGCGCTGAGCATGCCGTCCGAACCGGTGGCGACCTGCACGACGTCATAGCCACATAAGGCGGCCGAGGCGGGATTGGTGCCGTGCGCACTCGCCGGAATCACGACTTTCTTGCGCGCCGTTCCCCGGTCCTGATGATAGGCTCGAATGAGCTTCATGCCGGTCAACTCGCCCTGCGCCCCCGCGGCGGGCTGCAAGCTGATCGCATCCATGCCGCTGATCTCGGCCAAACAGCGCTCAAGCTCGGCGAGCAACATCAACGCCCCCTGGGCCTGATCGTCCGGGGTCAGCGGGTGGAGTTGAGCCAAACCCGGCAGGCGAGCCATATATTCGTTCACCACGGGGTTGTACTTCATCGTGCACGACCCCAGGGGATAGAGGGTCGTTGCTGCGCTCATATTCCACTGGGACAGACGCGTGAAATGGCGCACCACTTCGCCTTCACTGACCTCGGGAAAATCATCGAGCGCCTCCCGACACAGTTCGTCCGGCAGATCACGAGCCTGATCCCGCTCGGGAATATCGTCCCGTGGCAGCGCGTAGCCGACCCGGCCGACTGATCCCCGTGCCGAGATCAGGGGTTCGTTCAGCATCGTCCGTTTACCAGGGCTGCGCGTCGAAGCCATTATGCGACCTGCGTGAGTGTTGTTGCCTGCCTGAGTTGCTGTCCAAAGCGTTCAATCGCTTGCCGCGTGTGGAGCTCGGTTGCGCACACTAAGAGACAATCGTGGAGTTCCGCATACCAGTCCTCCAGAACGATGCCGGCCATGACCCCCTGCTCTTTGAGGCGGGCCCACACGCTGCGGGCGTGCGGTACGGCCAGCACCCATTCATTAAAGAACGGACTTGGAAAACGCGCTTGTACGCCGGTCGCCTGCTGCAGTACCTCGGCCAGATAATGACTGTTCTTCACGTTCCGGAGCGCCAATTCGCGCAGCCCCTGTTTGCCCAACAGGCACAGAAAGACGGTGGCTGCCAGGGCACACAGGCCGTGGTTGGTACAGATATTTGAGGTTGCTCGCTCCCGGCGGATGTGTTGTTCGCGGGTGGCCAGAGTGAGGACAAATCCGCTACGCCCATCCTGATCGACCGTCTCCCCAACCAGACGACCGGGCATATTCCGGACATAGCGACTCCGGCAGGCAAACAGACCCAGGCCGGGTCCACCATAGCTGAGGGGAATACCCAGACTCTGCCCCTCTGCAACCGCGATATCGGCCCCGAGTTCGCCGGGGGACTTGAGAATGCCCAATGCCACGGACTCGGGGGTCACGGACAGGGTCAGCGCCCCAGCGTCCTGGGCGCTACGACTAACGGTCGCAATATCCTCGACCACGCCAAAGACGTTTGGATAGCCGACGACCACGCCGCACACGCGCTCGTCCAGGTGCCGTGCCAGGGCCGCCTGGTCAAGCCGACCGGTTTCATCCCAACCCAGTTCAACAAACGACAGACCGGGGAAGCCATCCAAATAGGTCTGAATGACCTGGCGGTATTGAGGATGCAGAGAGCGGGCGACCAGCACCCGCGAGCGTTTGGGCAAAATGCGCTTGGCCATGAGGACCGCTTCAGCGGTTGCAGACGCACCATCGTACATACTGGCGTTGGCGACTTCCAAGCCCAACAGGGAAGCGACCAGCGACTGGAATTCGAAAATGACCTGGAGCGTCCCCTGGCTCACCTCGGGTTGATAGGGCGTATAGGCCGTGGCAAACTCCGCCCGCTGTACGATCTGGTCAACCACAACAGGAACGAGGTGGGCATAGGCTCCGGCTCCAAGAAAGGACCGCTCCGGACTGTATCCAGTCTGCTGTTCGGCGAACGTGGTCAGGCGCTGGGTGATCTCAGACTCCGCCAGGCCGGGGGCGAGATCAAGGCCGGCGTTTTGCCGGAGGTCCTCAGGCAGGTGGCGAATCAGGTCCTCAACGGAATCCACCCCCAGGGCGGCCAGCATGGCCTGAATATCGTGCTCAGTATGCGGGATATAACGCATGACGGGTTGGGTCGGTTGAGTCTATGGAGTCTGTTGGGTCTGTTGGGTCGAGACTCAATGGACTCAATGACTCAATAGACCTTTTATTCATCGGCGTCTTCCTGTTCCTCCTCAACAAAGCGTTCATATTCCTCGGCGGTCATGAGCGCGTCCAACTCTTCGGGAGCGTTCATTTCCACCTGGACCAGCCAGGCGTCGCCATACGGATCTTCGTTGATCGTCTCCGGCGTGTTCAGCAACTCAGTATTGACTTCTTTGACCGTACCACTCACCGGGGCGTAGATGTCAGACACGGCTTTGACCGATTCAACCACACCAAAGGGCTCATCTTGCGTCAGTTGGGTATCCGGCTCGGGCAACTCAACAAACACGACATCTCCAAGCTGGTCCTGGGCGTAATCGGTGATGCCGACGGTTGCCAGATTTTCCTCCTCAACCAGTACCCATTCGTGCTCCTGTGAGTAGCGTAACTCCTTTGGGGCTTCCATAACCTCCTCCCTTACTTACTCCTCCGATAAAATGGCGGCTTTACGACCGTCGCCGGAACGTGGCGATTCCGGATCGCAACTATCAGCGGTGTTCCACCATCCGTACATGATGGGGAAACATAGCCTAACGCAATACCAACGCCCAGCATGGGAGACTGGGTTCCACTCGTCACCACACCGACCTCACGTTGACTCTCTTGTTCACTCCAAATCGCATATCCCTGGCGAGGAATGCCTGCCCCCTCCATCTTGATCCCCACCAGGTGTTTTTCAATCCCATCAGCCTGCTGCCTGCGCAGGGCCTCGGACCCGATAAAGGCTCCGGCCTCAAAATGGACAAGACGCCTTAAGCCGGCCTCCAGCGGTGTGGTCCGGGCATCAATATCGTTGCCATATAAAAGATAGCCGGCCTCCAGGCGGAGCGTATCCCGTGCCCCCAGGCCGACAGGGACCAGGTTCGACGGACCTCCTGCCTCGCCGCACGCCTGCCAGATATGTTCGGCCCGCTCAGCCGGGACAAACAGCTCAAAACCATCTTCTCCGGTGTAGCCGGTTCGTGCCAGCAGAGTCGGTACCCCGGCCACCTCTCCCTGGGCCGCCCAATAGCGGCGAATGGCCGAAAGATCGTGCGGTGTCAGCCGAGACAGGACCGTCTGGGCCTGCGGACCCTGGAGAGCGATCAGCGCGTACTCGTCACTCCGGTCAATCACCTCGGCCCGGCCCCGATTGTGTTCCACCATCCACTCGTAGTCGGTCGTGCGATTGGCGGCATTCACACACACCAGATAGCGTTCCTCGGCCAGACGATAGATAATGACGTCGTCGACGATGCCGCCATCGGCAAAACACATGACCGAGTACTGGGCCTGCATGATCCTGATGCGGGCAATATCGGTGACGAATAATTCCTGACAGACCGCAGACGCCAGGGGACCAGCTATTTCGATCTCACCCATATGGCTCAGATCGAACAGGCCGACCTGCGCCCGCACGGCTCGGTGTTCGGCGAGAATCCCGCTATATTGCACCGGCATCTGCCAGCCACCGAATTCAATCATGCGTGCACCCAAGGCACGATGCACCTTATACAGCGGTGTTCGGTTGGCCTCCATATTTACATCCGAACCTTGGTCTGCCTTTCCGCAGTCTGGACAGTGTTGGCTAAGAGCATAGCAACCGTCAGCGGTCCGACCCCACCTGGAACAGGAGAAATATAGGCGGCGCGGTCCTTGGCAATAGCGAACTCCACATCCCCTTTCAGCAACCCATTAGAACCCCGCGAGATGCCAACATCAATGACACCTGCCCCTTCTTTTATCCAGTCTCCTTTGATGGCGTCAATTTGTCCGATTGCGGTCACGACAAGGTCGGCCTGGCGTATGTGGTCGGCGAGATTGGCCGTCTGCGAGTGGCAGGTCGTCACGGTCGCGTTGCGCTGCAACAGCAGGAGGGCTATTGGTTTGCCGACCAGATTGCTCCGACCGACAACGACCGCGCGCTTGCCTTCGATAGCCATACCGCTCTGATCGATGAGATGCATTACGCCCAGCGGGGTGCAGGGGCGGAGCCCGTCCTGGCCTAATACCAGACGGCCCTGATTCACCGGATGGAGCCCATCCACGTCCTTGTCCGGCCGGATGGCCTCAATCAGGGGGGCCGGCTCCAAATGGTCGGGCAGCGGAAGCTGGAGCAGAATGCCGTGGACATCGGGACGCGCGTTGAGCCGACCAATGAGCGTGACGACTTCGTCGGCCGATGCGGTCGCCGGCAGGCGATGGCCGAAGGGTGCAATGCCGACCTCACGGCAGGCTTTTTCCTTGGTGCCAACATAGGCGCGCGAGGCCGGGTCCTCACCGATCAGAATCGTCGCCAGCCCCGGTTGCCAGTCGTGAAATCCTGGCTGACGTCGAATCCGGGCAATGCGTTCCCTCAGACCCTGGCGGACTGTCCGCGCATGCTGCTTTCCATCAAGTACCACACCCATGCTACAAAGAGTAAACGTGTCCAGCTTTTTTGTCTCTCATTGGAGGATACGTTTACTCTTTCGTCAAGATACGCGAAGCTCTTCTCCAATGTAAAGCAAAGACAGGAGCACTCGTATGGTGATTGGTATTCCCAAGGAAATCAAAGCCGAGGAGACCCGCGTGGCCATCACGCCCAGCGGCGTCGCCGCTCTGGTGGCGCACGGTCACCGGGTTGTCATTGAAACCCAGGCCGGTGCCGGGAGCAGTATTCCTGACGAGCAGTATGCCGCGGCCGGGGCGCATATCCAGGGCTCCGCCCAAGAGGTCTGGGCGCAGGCTGACCTCATTCTCAAGGTCAAAGAACCCCTGGCTGCCGAGTATCCCTTGTTGCGGCCCGGCCTCATCCTGTTTACCTACCTCCATCTCGCCGCCGCAGAACAGCTCACCCGGGTGCTGCTGGACCGGCAGGTGACCGCGCTCGGCTATGAAACCATTCAGTTGGAGGATGGCTCCCTGCCGCTGCTCGCGCCCATGAGCGAGGTGGCCGGGCGGTTGGCGTTTCAAGTCGGGGCCTGGAGTCTCCAGGCCCATAATGGGGGTCGGGGCGTATTGCTGAGCGGCGCGTCCGGGGTAAAGCCCGGCCACGTGGTTATTCTCGGCGCCGGCATAGTCGGAGCAAACGCCTGTCAGGCGGCTGTCGGCGTGGGGGCCTATGTGAGCATTCTGGATGTCAATCCGGCGCGCTTGCGCTACGTCCACGACATCCTTGGCGGCCACGTCACCACTGTCATGTCCAACCGGGCCAATATCGAAGAGGAGGTGACCGCCGCCGACTTGGTCATCAGTTCGGTTCTGGTGCCCGGCGCCCGCGCGCCCCGGTTGCTGACGCGGGACCTGTTCCAAAATATGCGCGCCGGCGCGGCTTTTGTCGATATCTCCATCGACCAGGGCGGCAGCGCCGAAACCTCACGTCCGACCACCCACCACGATCCGATTTACCGCGAGGAAGAGGTGGTGCATTACTGCGTCACCAATATGCCGGCCATCGTGCCCCACACCTCGACCTATGCCCTGACCAATGTCACCCTGTCCTACGCCCTTGAGCTGGCCGACAAGGGTGTAACCGCCGCCCTGCGCGAAAACCCCGCCCTGCAACGCGGGCTGAACACCATGAACGGCGAGGTCGTCCACCCCGGCGTGGCCGCCGCCTTCGACCTGCCCCGCGCCGACACAACCGAGAAACTGTTCGCCAATACCGGATAATCGGACAGAACTCTCCACGGAGGACTCAGCCTGGGCTCGTTCTTCGTTCCAGGGCAAACGTATTAAAAAGTTTCTTCAGTATCTTCCTCAGCAGTGGGGCTAAAAGCTTCGAGTGCGGGATCTGGCCCCTGCACCTCGATAATCACGAAATTCTGGCTTGCCTCTTGCCACTCGACCGTCACCGTTGTGTCCGGCTCGGGGAAGTCGGGCAGGTCGTACACGCCACTCGCGCCCGTCAGGAACGTTTCGCCCAAGGTCGTGACGGTAAACGTCGCTCGCCCGAACTCTTCGCCATCGGCTAAGGCCCGCAACGTGTGCTCACCGTCGCCGTACTCGTTCCAGTTCAGCCGCAGCCCAAAGCCGGTGTTGCTGTCGTCGCATATCTCCGCGGTATCCCCTCGATCGGTGCCGTAGGCGGCCTCGAAGATATCCATGCCGTCAATTTCAATCTCGACCTGCTCGGCCCCACATACCCAGCCCGACACGAGGCCGAACCCGCTCTGGAACGAGTCGGGGGCGGGATTCTCCAATGTGCCTATCAGATCGCTCAGGACGGGCGGCTCGTCCTGGGTGGACGGATCATCCATTGGGGGCTCACTTGGGGGCTCACTCTCGGCGGTGGGTGGGGGTACGGCAATCGCAAAGTTCTGTGCGGCCTCTTGCCATACGAGCCGGAACTGCTGCCCCACGTCGGGGAAGTCGCTCAGCAGGTATTCGCCCTGCGCGTCTGTCAGGAACTCGACGCCGAACGTTGTCACACTAAAGGTGGCCGACCCGAATTCCACCCCATCGGCCAAGGCCCGTACCGTGTGCTTGCCGTCGCCTAGCCGGTTCCAGTTGACGACCAGCCCAAAGCCATTATCCTGGTCGCCACAGGCTTCCAGGGTGTCTTCCCGGTCGGTGCCATAGGGAGCCTCAAGAACGAATCCGAATGGAGGAGGAAATGGGAACGGGGGGTAATCCTCCCCATCTTCCCCACTGGAGTCGAAGGGGGGCGCAAAAAACGCTGACCGACCGGAACAGTGCATGGAGTTGGGGCTTGTCGAGCAACTCGCGAGCAAGTCGCTAAAGGGGAACTCCAATGTGGACCCGCCATCGAATTCCAGTTCGACCCGCTCGGCCTCGCACACCCAGCCTGAAATAAACCCGATACCACTCTGAAACGTCTCGGGGCCCAGCCTATCCAGGGCACCAACGGCGAAGTTGACGTCCAGGGTGTATTGCCCGGTCGAGGCGCCATAGCCCCGCACCGCGACCATATACGTCCCGGCGTCGACAGATGCGACCAGCCGAAAATTATGTTCGTCGCCACCATCGTCGTCCGTCATAATCTCCTCGTCCCCCTGCCACAGGGTCCCGACGGTATCCATAGACCCGGCCGTCTCGACCGTTAGCGTCCCGGCCTGGGTCACCCTGATCCGGAAGTAATCGACGTCACTTGCCGGTCCGATCTGACCTGGGGTTGATGAGGTCGAACTGATACGCGTTGCCGTGCGCGGCGTATCAGCGTGAGCGTCGACGGGCGGCGTCAGCGGGGCGATATCCGGTTCAAATGGCTCGCTCGATACGGTTGGCATCAAACCCCGGTAGCAGGGGAGGTCGAGGAAGCAGGAATCGTCTGGATCGTTTGGAACCGATGGCGCGGCACCCAGCGTGATCTGTATAGGGCCTCCGGTCGGGATGACGGTAATCGCTTCGCTGGTGATACTGCCCGTGGCCACGGTGACCGACGGGGCCGACAAGGTGGCACCGGTCACGGACAAGTTGACCGTCATATCAAACGGCGCGCCAGTAGCGACTTTGACGACGACGCCACCGGAAAGTGTGGAGTTCTCCAGCGTCATCGCCACGGGAAAGGGGGCACCAGGGTTGGCGTTGAGCCACACTTGCCCCAGGCGGGCGAGACCGGCAAACACCTTGGGCGGCAGGGCGGTGAGGTGGTTGCCGCTGAGATCTAAGACCCCCAGGCTGCTCAGGCCGGTGAAGAGCGTCGGTGGAAGGGTGGTGAGCTGATTCGTGTCAAGAAACAATCTTATCAGGTTGGTCAGGTCGGTAAAAACGTCCGGCGGCAGGGCGGTGAGGCGGTTGCGGCTGAGGGACAGGACCCGCAGATTGGTCAGGTCGGTAAAGATGTCGGGCGGGAGGACGGTGAGGTCGTTTTCGTGGAGATACAAGCTTCGCAGATTGGTCAGGTCGGTAAAGATGTCGGGCGGGAGGGCGGTGAGGAAGTTATTATTGAGCCGTAAGTCCTCCAAGCTGGTGAGGTTGGCAAACACGTCGGAGGGAAGAGTCGTGAATTCGTTGCCAGAGACCACCAAGGTCTCCAGGTTGGTCAGGCCGCTGAAGATGCCGGACGGGAGGGTGGTGAGGCGGGTGTCGTTGAGCCACAAGCGTTGTAGATTGGTCAGACTGGCAAACACGTCGGGCGGGATGTCGGCGAAGTCGTTGTCGTCGAGATCCAGAACTCTCAAGTTGGCCAGGCCGGCGAAGACGTTGGGAGAGAGGCTGGCGAGGTCGTTGTGCAACAGGTTCAACTGTCGAAAGTTGGTCAGGCCGGCGAATACGTTGGGGG
>WTHD01000034.1 GCA_011523265.1 Candidatus Binatota bacterium | reverse complement strand
CTTAGTCCATCCCCGTGAGGTTTTTCAGCCCATCATCCGCGAGTCAGCCGCGGCAGCGATTTTGGTGCATAACCACCCCAGTGGTGATCCTATGCCGAGCCAGGAAGACCTCAAGATCACCCAGCGCCTCAGGGAGGTCGGAGAGGTGATGGGTGTCCATATTCTGGACCACCTTATTATTGGTAAAGGCCGCTATATTAGTTTTGTCGACGATGGGTACTGGGATTAAAGAGTAAATGTATCCTCCAATAAATAACAGATGCCGGACACGTTCACTCTTTAGAGGCCATGCTTAATAGGAGCCTGCTTGGCAAAGAGTACGACGCGCAGTCGTATGTCGTCAGCGCCGAGGCAACCATGGCCTACGCCCGCGCGTACAACGAAGATAACGCTTGGTTTTTTGACGCAGACAGACCCGAAGACATTCTTGCGCCACCGCTGTTTGGTGCGGTGGCAAGCTGGCTCTCGCTGATGATGGTCGTAACCGACGCCGAGCTGAATGTCGATGTTCTGCGCCTGGTTCACAGCCAGCAAGATATGCGCTTTTTCCGCTCCATTATTCCTGGAGACATTATCAACAGCACGGCAAAAATTGTAGCCATTGAGGAGCAGCCTGGAGGGGAGTCTCTTGCCGTTGATATTGACTGTTGTAATCAGACGGGCGAGGCCGTTCAGCGCATCACGTTTACCGCCTTTATCCGAGGCCAGGGACACCGCCCCCGGAAGAGAACAGCGGCCAACGAGACTCCCGATAGCGAACCCCTGCATCGTATCTCCCAGACCATCGACGCGGATCAAACCTTTCGCTATGCGAAAGCGTCAGGAGATCACAATCCCATTCACACCGACGAAAACGTCGCCAAGCTGGCAGGACTGCCGGGCATTGTCGTCCACGGCCTGTGCACCCTGGCGTTTGCATCCAAAGCCATTATTGACAGCGTCTGCGATAAGGACCCCCGCCGCCTTAAGCGGCTCAGCGCCGGATTCGCTCGACCGGTGCTTCCCGGTCAGACGATTAGCACGGCTATATGGCCGGATACGAATGCAGGTTCCTATCGATATGAGACGGTCAACCCGAACGGACGAGCCGTCATCAGGTCGGGCTATGCAGAGGTTGCGATGGAGACGGTGTAACTCACCATGTCTGCAATCCACAACCTAGAACGGCACGTCATCATCCGGGGGAACTGAGCCCGCCCCAACATCATCAAACCCGCCGCTTGGCTCGTCATCAAACGACTGGCCCGAGCGTGCGCCCCCACCGTCACGACCGCCGAGGAACGTCACTTGCTGAGCGTTGATCTCAGTAAAATACCGTTCCTTCCCTTCCCTGTCCTCGAATTTTCGCGTCTGGATACGCCCTTCAATATAGACCTGACGACCCTTAGACAGATATTGGCCGCACGTCTCGGCCTGCTTACCCCAGACCACGATGTTGTGCCACTCCGTGCGTTCCTGGCGGCTATTGTCCCGGTCCATCCATGTATCGGTCGTAGCCACGGTAAAGCGTGCCATGGCCTGCCCGCTCTGCGTGTAGCGGACCTCCGGGTCTCTGCCGAGATTTCCAACAATAATCGCTTTATTCACCGAAGCCATGGCAAAATCCTCCCTGGCGGGAACCGTACCAACCTCGTCTTTTGAAGTCAATCTGAGCGACTAGAGGGATTGTTGCTCTTGCCCGGCTCGCTTATATTTGTCTCCGTCTGTGTGAGGAAAATATGATGATAAAATTCCCATATTTCAGAGGAGTCCGTAGCATCAGTCTCTTCTTAGTCGGACAGCTCTGTCTTATCAGTTCCATATACGCCGCAGATTCTATTGAATCAGCAACACGCTCTCCGTTCGTCTCAACCTCCCGGCACGGCATGGTCGTTGCCGCGAACGTGCAGGCGAGCGAGGCGGGTGTCGCCATGCTCCGCCGGGGAGGCAATGCGGCTGATGCTGCGGTGGCGACATCCTTTGCCATCAGCGTACTCAGGCCACAGTCAACCGGAATAGGCGGCGGCGGTTTTCTGCTGCTCTATCTGGCGAAGGAAGGAAAAACCCTGGCGATTGATTTCCGCGAGCGGGCGCCGCTCAAAGCTACCCGAGACATGTTTGTCCGGGACGGAGAAGCCGTCCCCTCCCTGAGCCGCACCGGACCGCTGGCCATCGCCGTGCCCGGTATCGTTGCCGGACTGGTGGAGGTCCAGCAACGATACGGCAGCTTATCGCTCGCAGAGGTCATGCAGCCCGCCATTCGTCTGGCAGACGAGGGATTTCCGGTTTATCCGCATTTGGCCCGTGCCATAGCCTACCGAGCCGAGGTCTTGGGGGAATCCAACACAACCCGTACGGTATATTACCGGCACGACCAGCCGCTCAAACAGGACGACCTCTTTGTCCAAAAAGATCTGGCCAATACCCTGCGGGCTATTGCCAAGGACGGCAAAGCCGCCTTTTACACCGGCCGGGTGGCAGAGGCGATTGTCGCGGAAATGCAACGGATAGGCGGCTTGCTGACCCAAGACGATTTGGATCAGTATCGTGTGATTGACCGTGTGCCGGTGACGGGAAGCTTTCAGGGAGCACGCATCTATTCCATGCCGCCGCCGAGCTCTGGTGGCGTTCTGCTCGTCCAGATGCTGAATGTCTTGTCTGGATTTCCTTTGCAGAAGCTCGGCTTCCAAACTCCCGGCGCCACGCATATCCTGACGGAAACCCTGCGCAGGGCCTTTCGCGACCGGGCCCGCTACCTGGGCGATACGGACTTTGTGTCCGTCCCTGTTGGGCGCCTCGTCTCTCCCGCATACGCAGAAGACGTACGGGCGAATATAGATGTCTCCAAAGCCACGCCCAGCCAGGGCATTCCGCAAACACCAACAGGCCGGATAGAGTCGACGAGCACGACTCATCTGTCCGTCATTGACAAAGATGGCAATGCCGTGGCCACAACCCAGACGGTAAATCTGTATTTTGGCAGCGGGGTCATGGTTCCTGGAACGGGCATACTACTCAACGACGAGATGGACGATTTCAACGCCCAGCCCGACCACCCTAACGCCTTTGGCCTGATCGGCAATACGGACGCGAATGCTATTGCCCCTCGGAAAACGCCGCTGAGCAGCATGAGTCCAACCATTGTGACTCGGGACGGAAACGTCGAACTCGTAATTGGCGGACCCGGCGGGTCGCGCATCATCAGCTCGGTTCTACAAGTCCTGCTCAATGTCCTCGCCTATCAGATGTCCTTGCCGGATGCCATGTTTGCTACGCGCATTCATCATCAGTGGTATCCGGACCGGCTGAACCTGGAGGTCCAAACGGGCAGTGAATCGAACGGGCTCGTCGAAAAGCTTCAGGCGATGGGCCACACTGTGAAGGTCGGAGAGTGGGGGCCCGGCAAGCGTTCCCGCTTTGGCAACATCCAGGCAATTCATGTTGACCAGGAGTCCGGCCTGATAACCGGGGTCTCCGACCCTCGTGGAGAAGGACAACCGCGCGGCCTGGACGCCGGGTAGCTGAAGGGGCTAGGATTAAGCCAGTTTCTTTGCGAAGGGAGTCTGCCGTGGCGGATTTTATAGACACCGATTTCTATCTCATTGAAGAACTGTTGAGCGAGGAGGAACGCATGGTCCGCGATGTGGCGCGCCGCTTCGTGGATGAGGAGTTCCTGCCCAGGGTACAGCAGTGTTTCCGCGAAGGCTCTTTTCCTATGGAACTTGTTCCTCGACTGGCCGAGCTGGGCTTTCTGGGAGTGACGGTGCCAACCGAGTACGGCGGCGCCGGTATGAGCAGCGTCGTCTACGGCCTGATCAGCCAGGAGCTTGAGCGCGGGGATAGTGGGCTGCGCTCATTCGCTAGCGTGCAGTCGTCTTTGGTGATGTATCCGATTCTGACGTTTGGCTCGGAGGAGCAAAAGAAATTCTGGCTGCCCCGTCTGGCGCGGGCCGAGGCCATTGGGTGCTTTGGCCTGACCGAACCGGACTTTGGCTCAAATCCGGGTGGGATGATAACCCGCGCGCGGCGGGAAAACGGCGGCTACCTGCTCAACGGCACCAAGCGCTGGATCACCAACGGC
>WTHD01000421.1:4184-18636 GCA_011523265.1 Candidatus Binatota bacterium | reverse complement strand
TCCGCAGAGCCTGGCGCGGGCGGCGTCCAGGTCGCCGGCGCGGTCCCGCACCAGACCTGCCGAAACGAGGAGGGAGGCCCTGCAGGCTGCGCATCAGGCATCGTCTCGGGAATATTCATCAGCATTCCGACCTCGCTGCTCGGGTCACGCACTGGGAGCAGGCTCAACAACTGGAAGAAGTGACCATTAACGAGCGGGAGGCGCAGAAGAGTCGGCTTCGCCTCCAGACGGCTACCGGTCAGGACCTGGGACTCGTCCTGCCCCGTGGGACGGAAATAACGGATGGCGACGTCTTTGCCTTCAGCGACAGGGAAGGGGCCCTTGTCGTCCATCTCGCTCTTCAGGAGGTCATGGTGCTAACGCTACGCCCAGGACTGCCGTTGGGCGAGCAACACCACTGGCTGGTTCGCCTCGGTCATGTGCTGGGCAATCAACACTGGCCGATCGCGAGCGTCAATGAGGCGGTCCTCGTGCCGGTTACCCTCGACCGAGCAGTGATGGAAACCGTCCTGCGGACCCATCATCTCCTCGATCAATTTACGATTCGGTATGAACGACGTTCCTGGCCGAAAGCGGCAGAGGGCATATGGACGACAGCGCATTCATAGCGGCCTTACAGCTGACCGACTCATTCTTTCCCTCCGGTGCCGTCACCCTGTCTCACGGTCTGGAAACCTTTCTCAGTGGCCAGTCCGAGGCTGTCGACCTGTCTCAGCTCCTGCGCGATTATCTCGAAAGAAAAATTGCTCCCTTCGATCTGGTTGCCTATATGCACGCGTATCGGGCCGTGGCAGAGGAAGATATTGAGCGTTTGCACCGGATCGATCGCTATTTGAATGTTTCGCTCCTGCCGCAAGAGCTGCGGCAGGGCTCTCTCCGTTCGGGCCGGGGGACGCTGGAAACCCTGCGGCGCGGGGTCGAGGAGCCGCTCTTCCAGACCTTTCTGGCCGGCGTCAACGCGGGCAAGAGTAATGGTCATCTCCCCATTTGTCTGGCTATTCTCCACTCTCTATGGCGTATCCCCCGACGCGGGGGCGGTTGTATGCTGCTGTACGCCTTCATGGTGAATTTTCTGAGCGCCGCTATCCGCCTGGGCTGTCTCGGGCACCGGGAGGCTCAAGGGCTGCTCATTCACTTCCGACCGCAGGTGACGCCACTAGTGGAGCGGGCGCTGGACAGCCCACTTGAAGAAATCGGCGCTTTCGTCCCGCTCGCCGATATCCGAGCGATGCAACACGCCCATCTGTCTGTCCGACTTTTTAGCAGTTAGGGCATATCCAGAGGCTTGTCTGGAGACCGGACGATGGGGTAGTATCCCACCGTATTTTTTCGTAAAGAGGGGACGTGTCGTTCAATAGTCTGGAGTTGGACACGTTTCCTCTTTGCCCCCGTAGCTCAGGAGGATAGAGCACCGGATTCCTAATCCGGGTGTCGTGCGTTCGAATCGCGCCGGGGGCAGTTTCCTGCTTAGTGCGAGTGTATGATGCGTGAAAGTCGGCGGATGCAGGGAGTTCAGACGCCGATCATTCCGGTGATTGCCGAACTCATCCGCGCGCATCCCGGTACGGTTTCTCTAGGCCAAGGGGTAGCCTACTACGGCCCGCCGCCCGAGGCCCTGGAAGCGGTCCAGCAGTTTCAGGCCGATCCGGCCAACCATAAATACACCCTCGTCCAAGGCATTGACCCGCTCTTGGAGGTGATTCGCCGCAAACTCTTGGAGGAGAACGGTATCGCGCTGACTGAAACGCAGCGTATCGTCGTGACGGCCGGGGGCAATATGGCGTTTATGAATGCGCTGCTGGCAATTGCCGACCCAGGCGACCAGATTATCTTGCAACTGCCGTATTACTTCAACCACGAGATGGCTATCAGCATGGTCAACTGCGAGGCTGTGTGCGTGCCGACCGACGCGCACTACCAGCTTCAACTCGACGCGATCCGTAACGCGATTACCGACCGCACGCGCGCCATTGTGACCATATCGCCCAATAACCCCGCTGGGGTGGTGTATGCCGAGTCAGACCTGCGTGCGGTCAATGCCCTCTGTCGGGAGGCCGGCCTGTATCACATCAGTGACGAGGCCTATGAGTATTTCACCTACGACGGTGCACGCCATTTCTCGCCGGGGTCCATCGCGGACAGCAGCGAATACACGATCTCCCTGTATTCGCTATCCAAAGCCTACGGGTTTGCGAGCTGGCGTATCGGCTGGATGGTTGCGCCGGACCACCTGTATACGGCGATCAAAAAAGCCCAGGATACGATCCTGATCTGTCCGCCGGTCGTCTCGCAATACGCCGCGGTCGCGGCGATGCAGGTCGGTTCAGCCTACTGTCGGGAGAAACTCAGGGCGATGAGCGTGACCCGGCGGATCATACAACAGGCACTCAACGAGTTGGGTGAGTTGATCACCCTGCCTCGGTCTGACGGCGCATTCTACTTCCTGCTGCGGGTGCGCACCGATATGGATGCCATGCCCTTGGCTGAGCGCTTAATCCGAGAGCATCGCGTCGCGGTGATTCCCAGTACGGCCTTCGGTCTCACGACCGGCTGCTATCTGCGTATCTCCTACGGCGCGCTGAACGAAGAGGTCGCCGCCGAGGCCAGCCGGCGGCTCGTCCACGGGCTGCGATACATTGTGCGGTAGTGGGCCGCCTGATACCGTTGCCGCGCTGTGTGATAGATTGAGAGATACCCAAGAGGACAGAGTACTATGCGATCAGGCTTTCATGTAATGGACAGCGATCTCCATGTTATTGAAAACGGTGAGGTGTACGAGAAATATCTCGACGAGCGATACCGCGATAAGAAACCCCGCTACCTGGGCTGGAGTCCGACCAATTTCCCGCACTGGGATGTACAGGGGCAGATGATCCCCCCATGGGCACAGTCCGCGAAAGTGGTCAAGGCCCAGGAATATCTCGATAAACCCACCGAGCATATCTACAAGTCGGTCCGCGAGCGCAAGTACGAGCCCGCTTCCACGCTTGAGGCCATGGACGCCGAGGGTATTGACGTGGGGATCGTCTACCGCACTTTTGCGCATATGGTCGTTTCCATTGATGATTTAGAGCCCGCCTATGCCACGGCCTATTGCGCTGCGTTTAACGATTGGCTGGCCGATTACTGTCAGACCGACACGCGGCGTCTCAAGGCGGCCGCTATCGTCTCCTTGCACGACCCTGAGTTGGCAGCGGCAGAGGCACGCCGGGCCGTAGAAGACAAGGGCCATGTTGCCGTCGTTCTGCTACCCATGCCCTGTAATGGCCGCTATTTCAACGCGTCCGAGTGTGACGTGCTGTGGAAAGAAATCACCCGGCTGAACGTCCCTCTGGCTTTTCACGGGACGAGCGGCGGAGCTTCTCAGGATTACGCGAGTAATCGCTATCGAAACCATCCGAATTTCCGCACGCTGAATCACTCGTCCGCTTTTCCTATGGAACTCATGCTGGCTATGGGTTCCATGACTGTGGGCGGGGTGCTTGAACGTTTTCCTGATCTGCGGGTCGGTTTTCTGGAGGGCAATTGTGGCTGGTTGCCGTGGTGGTTGGACCGGCTTGACGATCAATGGAAGAAATACGGCGGCGGCGAGGAAATCAAACTCTCTGCCAAGCCGAGTGAGTATTTTAAGCGCCAGTGCTTTATTGGGACGGATGTCGATGAGGAGTTGTTAGCGGTCACGGTTGATAAAATCGGCGACGACAATATTGTCATGTCGGTCGATTATCCCCATGCGGACGGGCCTTTCCCGAACGGCATTAAAGAATTTCTGGAGTTACCCGGGGTCGGACTGGACTCCAAGCGCAAAATCATGTGGGAGAATTGCCTCCGCTTATACGACTTTGACGAAAAGAAGATTCTCGCTGGCGACTGATTTAATACTCTCTCTGTCCTTCTCTCCATGAGCCTCCCAAGGGTTCCATTCTTTTATTCTCTATAATTAAATACTAATTGCATACCCATTAGTACTTAATTATACTATTGTCATTAGATTTATATTTAATATCTCCAGACAGTCATATATTATAACAAGGTTTAATTACTAATTATAAATTAATTAGTAGCAAATTAGTATTTTGAAAAGTGAAAATTCCTGCAACTCCACCGACCCTGGCTGACCTGTTCTCAAAGGTAAAAGATCCAGAGCGGCTGGGGGAGGTTCTTACGAAAGGAATTTCCTCCTCCCCGCAGGGCAAATATCGGCACTGGGAAAAGTTGAAAAGACTCCAACCTCCAGACGGGCTCTCTTCGCGAGAGTGGTGGACAGGGATTAAATTTTCCCGCTTCCAGATACGAAGGGAAGTTCCTCTCCTAAAGGACAAGGGCGGCAAACCCTTCACTTATTCCCTAGCTGATCCGGTACTGGAACTCCTGCATGAGATCGACCGAGACGCAAGCGGCACGATAACCACTCGCGACCAGATTACAAACCCACAAACGAGAGACCGCTATATAGAACGTTCTCTCATAGAGGAGGCTATTACTTCGAGCCAACTTGAAGGCGCATCGACGACGCGCGAAGTCGCAAAGGACATGATTCGCTCGGGGCGGGCCCCCATTGATCAAAGTGAACTGATGATCCTCAATAATTACCGGGCAATTCGCCTGATAGATGAATTGAAAGATCAGCCACTCGCTCGTGAGCTGCTCTTCACCATCCATGAAACGCTAATTCGCGATACCCTGGAGAAAGGTGCTGAGAGGAACTACCTCAGAGCCCCCAGTAACCAAATCGCGGTCGTCGATGAGCGTGGTGGCACCATCGTGCATCAGCCTCCACCTGCCGATCACATTCCAAGTCGAATGGCTGCAATGTTCGACTTTGCGAATCAAACCCAGACAGGAGCCTTTCTTCATCCAATACTGAAGGCCATTATTCTCCATTTTTGGCTTGCTTACGATCACCCCTTTATTGATGGCAATGGAAGAGCGGCAAGAGCACTTTTTTACTGGTCTGTACTCTCACAGGGGTTTTGGATGTTCGAGTTCCTTTCGATTTCCAGCATTATTCGAAAGGCACCGACAAAATACGTCCGATCTTTCCTCTACACGGAAACAGACGAGAATGATCTGACGTATTTTATTCTGGCCCAGCTTCGAGTCATCCAGCGGGCCATCAACGAATTATATGCCTATCTTGACAAGAAGGCTGACGAGATTCAAAAGACTGAGCAGTTTCTCCAGTCTTCCGCTACGATCAACCATCGCCAAGTCGATCTTCTCGGGCATGCGCTCCGCCACCCAGGTATGCGCTATACGATTGCATCACATGAGAAGAGCCAGGGGGTCACGTATCAAACGGCACGAACAGACCTGCTTGATCTTGCAGATCAGAATCTGCTCGTCATGACGAAGTCTGGACGGGCTTTCGTCTTCACCGCTCCGAATGATCTCCCAGAGAGGCTGCGGGCTCTTTCCTGAGGCTCGCGACTGGGGCCCTAGTGACCGCTCCCCGGCTCGTCTTCATAGGCCAGGGCCAGCAGGTCCAGAGTGTGCACGGCTTTCATCGGGAGCCCACTCTGCCGTAACCCGGCCTGTATCTGCATTAAGCAGCCAGGGTTACCGGTCACCACAACGTCGGCTTCGGTTGCCTGAATATTTCCGACTTTACGCTCCAGCAGCCGGGCCGCCATCTCGGGCTGGGTCAGATTATACGTGCCGGCGCTGCCACAGCACCAGTCTGACTCAGGCAAGTTGGTCAGCTTCAGCCCAGGGATAGCCCGCAGTAAAGCGCGAGGTTGCTCGCGCACCCCTTGTCCGTGCGCCAAGTGGCAGGCGTCGTGGTAGGTCGCCTTGACCCGCACTTCTCGGGTGGGTGTCCTGAGCTCCAGGCTGCCCACAAACTCGGCCGCATCCTTCATTTTTTCCGTGAGGCGGGCCGCCTGCTCTCGGTAGGCAGGATCGTCTTTGAACAGCTCGCCGTATTCCTTCATCATCGCTCCGCAACCGGCCGCGTTGATAATAAGGGCATCCAGGTCGAGCTGGTCGAAGACATCGATATTCCGTTTGGCCAGCGCCAGGGCCGCCTGCTTCTCTCCGTTATGCAAGAGGAGTGCACCGCAACAGGATTGGGCCTTGGGAATGATGACTTCACAGCCGTTATGGCGCAGCACCTTCACCGTGGACTGGTTGGTCGCCCCAAAGACCGCCGACATCACGCAGCCCGCCAGCACGCCAACGGTGTGGCGTTTTTCACCAATAGCAGAATAGCGCTCTAAGAGTGGTGTGGAAGAAACGCTGCCACGTTCTGGCAACAGCCCGAACCAATAGCGCAGTGTGGCAGGAACAGCCTCAGAGTGGGCGAAACGAGCCAGGCCAAGGGCGGCCCCGACTTTGAGGAACAGAGCGAAAAGCCGCGCTCCCCAGGGATTGGGGAAGGTCTTGTTCATGAGCCAGCGCTTTCCGCGTTCCAGCACGGGCCGGCGATAGTGTTGCTCGATAAAGGGCCGGGCGCCTTCGATGAGCTCTCCATACTGCACCCCGGACGGACAGGCGGTTTCACACGCCCGACACCCCAGGCAGAGATCAAGATGGCCAACGACCTCGTCGTTGAGCTGTGCGTGTCCCTCTTGCAGGGCGCGCAGCATGACGATGCGTCCCCGGGGGGAGTCCATCTCCGTGCCTAATTCGACGTAAGTCGGACACGAGGCCAGACACAACCCACAGTGCACGCAGTCAAAAAATTTTTCGTGGTCAACAAAGGCGGTGTTTTCCATAGGGAGCGGCGAGCCTTATCATATGAGTTTCGTCAAACGTCTTTCCTATAGTCCACCAACAAAGCGACCGGGGTTCAAAATGCCCTTGGGGTCCAGGGTTTCTTTGAGTCGCTGCATAAGCGGAAACGCTTTGCCGACACTACCCCAGACATTCGCCCGTGCCTTGAGCGCCGCAGGGATCTCTTCCACAACGACAAATCCGTTGTTGCCGGTTGCGTGAACGCGTATCCAGTCAACAAGGGACAAAATCTGGTCGTCGGGGACAGCCTCTCCTTCAAAAGCCGTATACAGGATGCCGTTCCCGACCCGAGCCAATAAACGGACCGGAGCGTGGCGGCGCTGGGCTTCTGATTCCAGGTCTGCGCAGAACGCCGCGAGCTGAGTTGGCTGAAGGCTGACTTTACACCGAAGCGTCGCCGGGCCGGACACAGGAAAATCCCGCAGGGCCTGAGAGAGCGGCTGTGCCTCGTCGACACTCAGCTCCTCGATATCACCGGTATCGTCCCCAAGTACACCACGGAGGTGGCTCCGCTGATCGTCGACTTCTTCCTGCATCCCGGCAAAGCCGACGAAGAGACGATAGGCGTCTCCCCCTTGATTTCCGGAGGACGGGAGCGGAGAAAGATTGGCCAGTTCCAGGAAAAAGGGCTGCATGTCCGAGCCCGTTAATTTCAGCGCGGCTTCGCCAGCTTTTTCAGCCGAGGAGAAGGTCAAGGCGAGCGTTGTTTGGGCCTCAGGTCGAGGGCGGATCATAAAGGTCGCCTCGACGATAACGCCGAGCGTCCCAAACGACCCGCAGTAGAGCTTCGGCAGGTCATAACCGGCCACGTTTTTAACGACTTGCCCGCCCCCCTTAATCAGCGTCCCATCCGCGCGCACGACTTTTATGCCGATCAGAAAATCGCGGACCGTGCCCTGGGATAACCGGGCGGGACCGTTGAGATTGGCGGCAATGACTCCGCCGACCGTGGCCCGCTCTGGACACGGCGGGTCGAGCGGCAGCCATTGACCGTTTTCTCCGAGGATTGCCTGGAGTTGAGCCAGAGACATGCCGGCCCCGACGGTAATGGTCATATCGGTAGGCTGGTAGTCGACAATCGTGTTCAGCTCCGTCGTACATAGCGCCCGCTCATATCGTTTTGGTACGCCACCCAAATGAAGAAACGCGCCGTGCCCCACCGGACTGATGGCGCGACCGTGGTCATTCGCCTCTTTCAGCAGACGGGAGACTTCTGCAATCGACGCGGGATAGACCACCGTCTCGGGTGCTTTCCCATCGATGACGAACTGGGTGGACGGCGGATGACCTGCGGCCTGCGTCAAAGGAGTGGACGTGTCCTCCAATAGTTTAGAAGGGATGTCGGACACGTTTACTCCTTTCGGTCTGGCTTTCGCTCCAATCCTCTTACGGCGGGCTAGAGCGGGACTTGGCGGCGAGGCGTCTTCACGTCAATACAGCCGCCAGGTGTCGGGATGATCTTATTGGGATTACACAGGTTATCTGGATTAAAAACGGACCGGAGTTGGGTCATGACCATCAGATCTTCAGGGCTAAAGATGAGCGACATCTGGCCCATCTTTTCGACGCCAATCCCGTGCTCGCCGGTCAGACTGCCTCCCAAGTCTACGCAGGCATTCAGGATTTCCTTCCCGGCTTGGACCACCCGCTGGGTTTCGTCGGCATTGCGCTCGTCATACATCAGGATCGGATGGATGTTGCCGTCCCCGGCGTGAAACACATTGGCAATCCGCAGTTGATATTTTTCTGAAACTTCAGTAATCCGCTGCAAAATGTCCGGGACCTTGGTCCGCGGGACGACGCCATCCTGGGTGCAATAGTTGGGTGATAAACGGCCAATGGCGCCAAAGGCGCGCTTGCGACTCTTCCAGAGCGCCATCCGTTCCGCATCATCCCGCGCGATTCGGACCTCGCGGGCCTGATTCTGTTTGCAAATCGCCTGAATCCGTTCGGTTTGGGGGTCGAGACTGGCGGCGAGGCCATCGATCTCAATAATCAGAACCGCCCCGGCGTCGGTTGGGAAGCCAAAGTGAAAGGCTTCTTCGATCGCTTGGATAATCAGCGTATCCATCATTTCCAGAGCCGCCGGGACAATACCTGAAGCAATAATACCGGAGACGGTTTGGGTGGCGTGGTGGACCGACTCAAACACGGCCAGAAACGTGCGGTAGGCCTGCGGCTGGCGGGTGAGCTTGAGGGCGGCTTGGGTCACGATCCCGAACGTACCTTCCGCGCCTATGGTAATCCCCCGTAAGTCATAGCCGGGAACGTCCTCGACCGTCCCGCCTAAGGTGACGATTTCTCCGTCTGGCAGGACGACTTCCAACCCGAGCACGTGATTGGTGGTCACGCCGTATTTGAGCGTATGCGGCCCGCCGGAATTTTCGGCGATATTACCGCCGATGGTGCATGCCTGCTGGCTGGACGGGTCAGGGGCATACTGAAAACCCTGATCTTTCACCGCATTACTGACCCACAGATTCACCACGCCGGACTGGGCCACGACATAACGGTTGAGCAGGTCTATATGGACAATCTTGTTGAGGCGGCTGGTCCCGATCATGACCGGCGCCTCGACCGGCAGGCAGCCCCCGCTGAGGCCGGTCCCGGCTCCGCGCGGGACAAAGGCGATCTTTTCCTTGTTGAGAAATTTGACGACCGCCGCCACTTCTTCCGTCGAGTGAGGCAGGACAACAATCTCAGGGACGGCTTTCTCCAGGGTATAGCCGTCGCAGTCGTAGACTGAGCGCGCACTCTTATGCGCGACCACCCCGTCAGGGCCAACGATGTCATACAAGCAATCAAGAATTTTCTGATCCATGCGCATTCCTCTCGTTCCGTTCGACTACACCGGCCGGCGGCGGATCATACGTTTGACGGTATACTCAAGGAGGACCGCATCGGCCTGATTCAGGACCTGGGTGAGCGAGGTGACGACCCCGCGGTCGGGCTTGGAAGTCTCACGTTTCCCGAGAATGCGGACTTTGACCCGAACGGTATCTCCGCAGTGCAGTGGCGCCGGGATGTTCATGTTTTCAATGCCGAGCAGGGCCATACCACCTTTGGCCATGCCGGACTGCACGGTCAGGCCCTCGGCCAGGGCAAAGGTAAACGAGCCCGGCGAGATTCGGCCGTCAAATAAGCTCTTGTTTTTGACGAACTCCATGTCCATGAACAAGGGCTCGTGAAAGCCGAACAGGTTCACGAAGTTGACGATATCCGCTTCGGTGACTGTTCGCGCCTTGGTCTCGAACTCCGTACCGACTTCATACTCTTCAAAGTACTCAAGTGCCATATGATTTCCCCGGGCAAGGCGTCAGTTAGGAGTCTGCGAGCTTGTGCCGGAGAAGTCAACCGCAGGGTGTTGACAATTGGTCCGCTCTCGCGTTGTTTTACCCGCTATGAAAAAGCGTGTCGCCGTTGTTGGAGCAACCGGGATTGCGGGTCAGCAATTCCTCGTTGCGCTCCAGGACCATCCCTGGTTTGAGGTTGCCTTGCTGGCCGCGTCAGAGCGCTCAGCGGGCAAAAGCTATGCGGAAGCCATCCGTGATCCCAAAACCGGGGCGCGGAGATGGTGGTGCGAGGAGGAGCCCCCGCAGTCCGTGTTGCCGCTTCCGGTCCACGAAGCATCGTCTCTGAACCTGACGGGAGTCGATCTCGTCTTTACGGCAGTCGAATCAGGACCGGCACGGGAACTGGAGCCGGTGTACGCCAAAACGACGCCGGTGGTCAGTACGGCCTCGGCGTTTCGGCAAGAGGCGGACGTTCCCCTGCTTATTCCGGGGGTCAATCTGGATCATCTCTATCTGATTGATACCCAAAGGAAAAATCGTGACTGGCAGGGCTATATTGTCACGCAGCCCAACTGTACCACGATAGGTCTGGCGATTACCCTCCGGCCGCTGTTCGATCAATTCGGTCTGAGAAAAGTCATCATGACTTCCATGCAGGGGCTGTCCGGGGCCGGTCGCTCGCCGGGTGTGATCGGAATGGACACCATAGACAACGTTATTCCATTCATTGCTGGCGAGGAGGAGAAGGTCGAAAAGGAGGGGCATAAAATTCTTGGCCACCTCGAAAATGGAGCTATTACACCCGCCAATTTTCTGGTGAGTGCCACGTGTACGCGGGTACCGGTTCTTGAAGGCCACACCGAGGCGCTGTTGGTCTCCATGGACACCTCCTGCTCGGTTGAGGATGTCCGGGCAGCAATGGTCGGATTTGGCAAAGAGTTTATCGCAATGGGCCTGCCCTCTTCTCCGCAGCATATGATCATCGTGCACGATGACCCGTTTCGGCCCCAGCCGCGCTTGGACCGTGATGCTGAAGACGGCATGGCAACATCGGTGGGTCGTCTACGGGCAGATCAGACGCTTGAGAACGCCGTGAAATATCTTCTTGTCAGCCACAATACCAAGATGGGAGCGGCCAAGGGGGCAGTCCTGACGGCGGAGTATCTGTATCAGAAGGGGTATGTGTAGTTCCGTACGCCCGTCTTGAGACAGGACGCCGCAGAGAAGAGGAAACGTGTCCAGCATCTGCGTGTGTATTGGAGGACACGTTTACTCTTGATGCCCACAGCCTTCACAACCGCGGACCTTCCGCCAAAAACGCAGGGCTTCTGGAAGCTCGCAGGGCCTGGGGCGGTCCTCGTCGGACTCTCAATCGGCGCGGGTGAGCTGATTGTCTGGCCGCGGAATACCGCGCAATTTGGCGCCGGCATGACCTGGGCGGCGCTGCTCGGCATTTTTCTGCAGTTCTGGATTAATTGCGAGATCGGCCGCTATACCTTAGCGACGGGAGAAAGTATTTACGCCGGATTCAGCCGAATCTCGCGTCACTTTGCCTGGATCTTTATTCTGCTCAACATCCTGGGCTGGATTCTTCCGGGATGGGCGCGGGCCTGCGGCGGGGCGCTCAAAGCGCTTATAGTCGGCCCTCACGGCTGGGGAGAACCGTGGGTCTGGACGGCCATTACCTTTGCCGGTGTTGCTTTTGTCTTATTCGGTCCGAAGCGCGTGTACGCTTCGGTTGAGAAGACAACGGAACTGTTGGTCGTTTTGGTAACGGTCGGTCTTATTCTGGTTGCCTGTGTCGTTGGCAATATGGAAACCTGGGCGGCGCTGGGACACGGGATGCTGAACTTTCCGTTCAAGCATCCAGATATGCCGACCTATATTCTGTTCTCTTCGGTTGTTTTTGCTGGAGCCGGGGGAACGGCGAATCTTTTTTTCTCGTTCTATATCCGAGACAAGGGGTGGGGAATGGGGGCGCTGATGCCCAAGGTGGTCAATCCACTCCGGGCGCAGGAAGAGGTTGTTTCAGAGCGAGCGTTTCAGATTGCCGAGACCGAGTCCAATCTGGCGCGCTGGCGGGCCTGGTTCAGACATTTGTCTGTGGACCAAATGCTCTTTTTCTGGCTCCTCAACACGTTCACCATTCTCTTGTTTATCTTTGGTGCGCTGGCGGTACTGTACCCCCAAGGCATCGTACCGAGCCAGGAGATGCTGGTCTGGGAGGAGGCCGAGATTTTGGGCAGCGTGGGTGGAGGGCTCGGAAAAATTCTTTTTCTTCTCGTTGGGATCGCGTGTTTGTTCAGCACCCAGCTGACGCTTATCGACGGAGTCGCCCGGACGGGCGCGGACATCCTGCATACCAACTATACCTGGGCCCAAGAGCAGCCGCTGAGTTGGTGGTACGGTGTCATCGCCGTGGGTTGGATCGTCCTCGGGACTTTCTTGACCTATGTGTACGAAAGCCTGCCACCTATTCTATTTTTGATGGGGTCGGCGTTTTTTGGTGGGATTGCGATGGCCGTCTACACGCCGTTGACTCTGGTGATCAATCGAAAGCTGCTCCCGCCGGCACTACGCCCCGGCCCGACAAAAACCGCCCTTCTTGTCGGAATTAGCTGTTTTTATGTCATTTTCGCCATCTTTTCTATTGTTCGGCTTGGACAGCAGCTCTTGTAAAAAAGGGCGCCGTATATGACGGCGCCCTTTTCTTCTTCCGAACTCAGCAATTACACGCTGCCGGATAGCGTAAACGCAATAACCAGCGCGTAGATAGCCAGCGCCTCCATGAAAGCAATACCGATGATCATCGGGGTCTGGATGCGATCAGCCGAATTTGGATTCCGGCCGATGGACTCCATAGCGGCAGCCACCGCACGGCCCTGCCCCAGGCCCGCACCAACGGCAGCGATGCCGATGCCGAGGCCAGCCGCGAGGGCGATCAATCCTCTTGAGGAATCACCGTCCCCGTCAGCTGCGAGAGCCACTCCGGCGGTGAGCAGCATCATGCAGACGGCCAGCACACCAGTGACACATAGTTTCTTCATACGTCCTACTCCTTTCATGTCCCAATGGCGCAGTGTCGAGTCCGCCTCCTCTTATCCTCCTCACCGCTTCGTACCCTCTCCGCCACATGGACAATGGGTTTTATTACACTCTTTTTCTTCTCTATTCCCTTAGTGATGCTCATCATGAGCGACGGCCAAGGAGACGTACACCATGCTGAGCAGAGTAAAAACAAACGCTTGTACGAGAGAAACAAAGGCCCCAAGCGCGTAAAAGACGACCGGAATCACAACTTTCGTCAGGTCCGTAAAGATCTCTAAAACAACGTGGTCACCGGTCATATTCCCAAAAAGCCGCAGGGAAAGAGAGAAGGGCCGGACAAAATTATCAATGAGTTCGAGCGGGACCATCAAAATGCCCAGCCACCAGATCGGCCCGACAAAATGCTTCAAATAAGCCAAGCCCTGTTCTTGGAAAGCGTAGAAATTATACGCGACAAAGGAAAGCACGCCTAAGGCGAGCGTTACGTTGAAATCGCTGGTTGGGGGAGAAAATCCAGGCAACAGCCCGGAGAGGTTTGCAACCAGAATAAAAAGGAAGAAACTGCCATAGAGGTGGACGTATTTCTGCGCCCGGTCACCCAGCACGCCCTCGGCCATATCAGAGATGCCCTGAGTGAGGAGTTCGGCCATGTTCCGACAGGTCAGCGAGTCATCGGGAACCGCCACATCATCTGCCGCAGCCAGCTGTCTCTTTGCCATATAGGCAAAGAGAATAAGAGCGACAGAGACAAGAAGGGAGGTAGCGATATGGCCTGGGAGAAGGCTGAGCCCGGGAATATGATCAACCCAGAGAAAGATATGGTGTTCCATTTTTCAGTTCAGTACACTCACGCAGTAGGCTCGTGGCGCGCTTGCGCGTATTAGTCTCCGGGACTGATTGGTGAAATACAAGGATGCCGGTCCTTTGACTTGCCCAGGCCGATTATCATGCAGGCAATAAGCAGTAAAGGGACCCCGGCGACAAAGCTCTTGGCGTCAATGGGATACCGAACGAAAACCGCGCTTAAAAGGAATAAATAGAATCCGCCTTTGACAGTCAGCCACAGGGCGGCACGAATTTTACTGCGCGAATCGATAGGAGCGAGTGCACAGCGGACCACTTTTTTGAGCAGCCAGAAGTTGGCCTGCATCACGCCACCGCCAAGTACAAAGCTGGGCACATGGATAAGCCCTGTTATCCAGCCGATAACGGCACCAGTCCCAACCAAAACGAGGTTCAGGACTTCTATTCTCTCAATTGTCTTTGTCACGGGCAGAAAGACGCTGGAGCACGATGATCAGACGATATACGGCTCCTGACATGCCAACGATCACCCCGATGACCATCAGGAGGGGCGCTGTGCCAAACTGGGTGTC
>WTHD01000421.1:0-4084 GCA_011523265.1 Candidatus Binatota bacterium | reverse complement strand
GGACTCTCCTGAGCCATTTTCTCAGCTCCCAAGATTCTGAAGGACTGACCTCGCAGCTCGTAGGGTTTCCTGGATTTCATCCTCGCCGTGCGCCAGGGAAATAAAGGCGGATTCGAATTGAGAGGGGGGAAGGTATATGCCCTGCTCACTCATACCGCGAAAGTAGCGAGCGAACATTTCAGCGTCGCTCTGGGTTGCTGATTCATAGTCGCGAACGTGGTCGACCCCAAAGAAAATAGTGAACATCGAACCTATTTGGTTCACGCAGGCTTTGATGTCAGTCTCACGAATGGCAGCACGCAATCCCTCGGCCAGCATATCTCCGAGCATATTCAACCGCTCATAGGCGCCGGCGGCGTGAACAAGCTTTAGGGTTTCAATACCAGCGGTCACAGCCAACGGATTTCCAGACAGCGTCCCAGCTTGGTAGACTCCCCCCAAAGGGGCAAGCCCATCCATTATCACGGCCTTTCCTCCAACCGCGGCCAATGGCAGGCCACCACCCACGACTTTCCCGAGACAGGTAATATCCGGGTCGATATGGTAGAGTTCTTGAACTCCACCCCGGGCGAGACGGCAGCCGGTCATCACCTCGTCAAAGATGAGCACGACTCCGAATTCCCGGGTGAGCTCCCGAAGGCCTTCAAGAAAGCCTGATTCGGGTAGAACGAGACCCATATTTCCAGGAATAGGCTCCAGTATAACGGCGGCCACTCCTTCTGGGTCGGCCTCGAGGTATGCCCGTATGCTGGAGAGGCTGTTGTACTCAGCCACAAGCGTCATGCTGCTAAAGGCCTCAGGAACACCTTGACTGTCTGGAGTACTCAACGTCAGCGCTCCAGACCCAGCTCTCACCAGAAGCGCATCAGTGTGACCGTGGTAGCAGCCAGAGAACTTAATGATCTTCGCCCGACCAGTATAGCCACGGGCGAGACGCAGGGCGGTCATGGTCGCTTCTGTGCCCGAGGAAGTCAGGCGGACCTTCTCAATCGACGGAATGATCTGAGTCAGCGTTCTTGCCAGCTCAATCTCTTTTGCCGTTGGGGCACCAAAACTGGTCCCACTCTTCACCACTCGCTCGAGTGCCTCAACAACCTGCGGATGAGCATGTCCGGCTATTAACGGTCCCCAGGAACCGACATAGTCTATATACGCGCGCCCATCCACATCAGTAACGCGGCACCCTTTCCCTCGGTGGATAAAAAGAGGTTCACCACCAACAGCCCGCCATGCACGAACCGGACTGTTCACTCCCCCTGGAATATATTTCTGCGCTTCATTGAAGAGTTTTTGCGATGTTGACATCTGAGCCTACCCACGTCCCAGTTGTGAGGATTCCCCCTGCTACCACCCACCTATATGAGAGTCAAGACAAAGGAACTCTTCTTATACGGGGTATCCAAATATCTGGAATTACGAGCATACCCGCTCTCTTCTTAGCTCCCCTTAGAGGAATAAATAACAATATGTGATCTCATTCCATATCCTTTTACAAGCGGCGTGTTCAGAAACAATAAGAAAAATAAAGAGATACAAACCTGATTTTTCAATCCTCCGATTTCTTCTGATTTTTACAACGTCACATAATGTTATGTGTTCAATTTTGTTTAGTGATTTTCGCTGCTTTGGAAAAAGTTTGTTCTCTTTCTTGCATTCTGTAGGGAAAGAGTTTAAGACGCAATGACACTATCCTCTCTGGCCTCATAAAATTTAAGCGGCACATTGATTCGGATAGACATGGGTCTTTATCTCGCCCCTCTGACTACGCGGTCGGTGAACGGGAACTTCCTGGGGCAGAAGGCGAGGCAGACAGACAAATGTGTGTGGATAACTCCGTCATCTGACGGATATTTCCTTAGTTCAAAGGGGAAGTTATCGAGTTATCCACACCTGTGGATAACTTCTGTTGAGTGGGGGAAGGACGCGGCATGTATCGGGTGTGGGAACAAGTGTTGGGGATTGTTGAAGGACAAGTAGGAAGGACGAATAGTGAAACCTGGCTGAAACCGATTCGGCCCCTTGGGCTCCAAGACGACACGTTTCACCTTGAAGTCCCAAGCGCGCTTTTTAAGGATTGGCTACTCAGCAATCTCGTCGGCCCCCTGGAAAATGCATTTACCGAGGTTCTTGGTCAGCCAACGCACCTCGTCTTGCATGTACAGGAAAAACCACAAGGAGAACTCTTTCCAGAAGAAGAGAAGGAGCAGCCTGCCCAGGGAAAAGGGAGGGGGAAGAAAGACGGACTGATTCAGAATTACACCTTCTCCTCCTTTGTGGTCGGCGGCGGCAATCAGTTTGCTCATGCTGCGGCCAAGGCGGTCAGTAAACATCCAGGGAAAAGCTATAATCCATTATTCATCTATGGAGGGGTTGGGTTAGGAAAGACGCATCTCATTAATGCCATTGGGCACGAGACATCGGCAAAACAGGGAAAGGACAATATTGTCTATCTGTCCTCAGAGTCTTTTACCAATGAATTGATTGCTCATTTACGAAAGAATCGAATGACGGAATTTAAAAATAGATTTCGTCGTGCAGACGTTCTTATTCTTGATGATGTGCAGTTTCTGTCCGGTCGCGAACGAACACAAGAGGAATTTTTTCACACCTTTAATTCCCTCCATGAGTCAAACAAGCAGATTATATTAACCTCCGATAAATTTCCAAATGAGATCGGTGGACTCGAAGAGCGGTTACGAAACCGTTTCGAGTGGGGATTGATCGCCGATATCCAGCCACCCGACCTCGAGACTCGAGTCGCAATTCTACAAAAAAAATCACATGCAAAACGTATCCCCCTCCCCGACGATGTTGCCCTTTTTATTGCCTCTCATGTGACGTCAAACGTCCGAGAGCTCGAGGGCGGTCTGACACGATTAGGAGCGCTGGCCGCCTTGAATCAGGCTGATATCACTGTCAACTTTGCCCGACAGGTTCTCAAGAATTTAGTCACGGACCAGGAAAAAAAGGTCTCGATTGAGACTATACAGAGAACCGTGAGTAAGTATTTTGGTGTCAGCGTTGCGGATATGGCTTCAAAGAAACGAACAAAGATCGTTTCTTTTCCGAGGCAGATTGGCATGTTTCTCTGCCGTAAGCTTGCCGGCGCCTCATACCCAATGATCGGAATGCGGTTTGGAGGAAAAGATCACACGACGGTTCTGCATGCCTGTCATGCAATTGAGAAGCGGTTCAAGAGAGACGAAGAGCTTCGCGATATTATCAATAGAATAGAGATCATGATTTATGAGTAGGCTCTTCGCCCTGTGGATAACCTGTGGATAACCTGTGGATAACCTGTGGACAACCTGTGGATAACTGTGGATAACTCGGGATGATAAGAGTTATGAGAGAGCGATGGAAAAAGTTATCCACAGTTATCCACAGCTCCCCTGAAGTTATCCACACCCCCCTGTGGATAACTTTTGTATTATAAACAGATACTTAACCCACTTATCCACATATCCACAGGCCCTACTACTACTATTATCTATTTATATATAAATATATAAAATAAGTAGTAGTAAGTAGAAAAAGAAAAGAAGGGAGGAGGATATGGAATTCAGCGTTGGTAAGGAAGACCTCCTTCAATGTTTATATCTCGTCCAGGGTGTTGTTGAGAGACGGTCCTCTCTTCCTATGCTCTCTCATGTTCTTATCGAATCAAACTCTCCGGGAGAGGATGAGGGACTTATTTCTCTTGGGGCAACAGACCTCGAAATTGGGATACGCCAGCAGTGCCAGGCAGAAGTGAAAGCGTCAGGATCAATGACCGCGGATGCACGAAAGTTGTACGAGATCATTCGTGAGCTGCCGTCTGGTCCGATCCGTTTACGCTCAGGTGGAAATGGCTGGGTGGACGTCACTAGTGGAAAGTCCCGCTTCAGAATCGCTAGTCTAGATCCTAAAGAATTTCCCACAATAACCGGGCAAAAAGAAAAGAAGGAGGAATCCTCCTCTTCTGATCAATTCATATCTTTGCCTGGGCCGACCCTGCGGGAGATGATTGAAAAAACCCTCTTTGCGACCTCACCAGACGAAACACGCCTAAACCTCAGCGGTGTCTATCTCGAGACTCAGAAAG
>WTHD01000311.1 GCA_011523265.1 Candidatus Binatota bacterium | reverse complement strand
AGCGGGCCTCGGGCGGCACCCAGAAAATATTCTCGGCGCGGTACTCGTCCGGGTCCTCGGGGTCGGCACCCTGGTCCTGCTCGCCTTCGAGACGGGCATGCATCTCCTCGAAGGCGTCGGAGATGTATTTCAGAAAAATCAGGCCGAGAACGACATGCTTATACTCGGCGGCGTCCATGCTGCCGCGCAGCGCATCGGCCATGCTCCAGAGTTCGGCCTCGTAGCCGGTTGTCGCGTCATGGGTGTCCTGCGAGCGATCGTCTTGTCTCTTCTGCTTTTGTCCCCGTGCCACATCTTTTCCTTTCGCTCGCTTGAATAATACGCCACCGGCTAAAGCTGTCCAGATACGCCATCTGTAGTAATGAGATCATTGTCACAGAGACCTTTACAGGGATACGCCGGTAAGCGCTCATAGCATGAGCAAAAACAGTGAGATATGCAGATAGCGCTGGATATCTGGAAGGCTGAGAGTATAATGCCCGGACTTATCCGGCATTTCAGCTCAGCATCGTTTGGGGCTGCCTATGGGTTATCGCATTGCCATCGACGTTGGCGGGACTTTCACCGATGTTGTTGTCGCTGACAACACGGGGCGCATGACGATCGGGAAGGGCCTCACTACCCGAGCGCGGCTCTTTCACGGTATGGAGCAGGGCCTGACCGTCGTGGCCCAGCAGCTTGGCGAGCCTGACGTGTCCACCCTGCTCAGCCAGGCCGACCTCTTTATCTATGGGACGACCACCGCGACGAACGCCGTGGTCGAGGGAAAGACCGGCAAGACTGCATTTCTGACAACTGAGGGCTTTCCTGACATTCTGGTGCTCCGCGAGGGCGGCAAGACCAACGCCTATGACTTCACGGCACCCTACCCGGAACCCTATGTCCCGCGGCGTCTTACCTTTGAAATCCGGGAGCGGGTGAATGCGGAGGGAGAGGTTGTTGCCCCGCTCGATGTGGAGCACGCGCGCAGTATTCTGAAGCGCCTGCGTACGCAGCACATTGAGGCGATTGGTGTCTGTCTGGTGTGGTCCATCGTCAATCCGGCCCACGAAGCGGCTCTGGGCGGGTTGATTGAGGAGGAACTGCCGGGGGTGGCCTACACGCTCTCATCCCGGCTCAACCCGATTATTCGTGAATATCGTCGGGCCTCGGCAACCGTCATCGATGCCTCGCTCAAACCGCTCATGCAGCACCATCTGCGTGAGATTGCCCAGGATGTGAGTCGCGCCGGCTTTCGTGGCGAGATTCTCGGCGCAACATCCTCCGGTGGTGTCATGCCCATTCAGGAGCTGGCGGAGCGGCCTATTAATACCGTTCGCTCGGGTCCCGCGCTGGCACCGGTGGCTGCCCTGCATTACGCGCAGGCCGAAGTTGGCAGCCGTGATGTCATCACGTGTGATACGGGGGGGACGAGCTTCGACGTCAGTCTGGTGCGGGATAGCCTGATAAAGGCCACGCGTGAAACCTGGCTCGGCGGTCAGTGGGTTGGACACATGACCGGCCTCTCGTCCGTTGATGTTCGCAGCATTGGCGCCGGCGGCGGCTCGATCGCCTGGATCGACCCCGGTGGTCTGCTCCGTATTGGCCCACACAGTGCAGGTGCTGAGCCCGGTCCGGCCTGCTACGGACGGGGAGGGGTACGGCCGACGGTCACGGATGCGGCCCTGGTGCTCGGCTACTTGAATCCCGCCTACTTCCTGGGAGGCCAGATGCAGCTGGATACGGAGGCCGCGCGGCACGCCGTTGGCACCATTGCCGAGCCGCTGGGGCAGGCGATCGACCAGGCCGCCCAGGCTATTCTGACCATTGCCGGCGAGGCCATGGTGCAGGCGATCCAGGCGATCTCGGTGAACGAGGGGATTGACCCGCGCGAGACCCTGCTCGTCGCTGGGGGAGGAGCCGCCGGACTGAACATTGTCTCTATTGCCCAAGCCCTGGGTTGCCCTCAGGTGCTCATCCCCCGGACCGCGGCTGCGCTCAGCGCCTGCGGCGCACAGTACTCGGACATTGTCGCCGAGTTCAGTCTGAGTAGACTGGCGGTGACAGACGATTTCTCCTACACCGAGGTGAATGCAGCCTTACAGTCTCTGCACGCCGAAATGGATACCCTTGAGTCGGAGCTGCGGGGGCGGGGCCTGCGCAATTTTAAGCGGGACTTCTTTGTTGAGGCCCGCTATCCCACTCAGGTCTGGGAACTCGAGATTCCCCTGGAAAAGGACCGCTTTGATGGGCCGCAGGACGTGGCAGCCCTGGTCCAAGGCTTCCATCGGGTGCACGAGCGGGTTTTTGCCGTCAAGGAAGAAGGGGCCGAGGTCGAGTGCCTGTACTGGAAGGGCCGTTTGGCCGGGCTCCTGGATCGGGTGCAACCAGACCGGCCGCCTGCGCGGGATACTCCGCGGGGAGCCATTCCCCATGCGCACCGCAGTGTGTATTTCGCGGGTCAGGGTCGCACTGATACTCCGCTGTACTTGGGATCAGCGCTTGCGCCCGGCATGCAGTTCCACGGACCGGCGATCATCGAGGAGCCCACGACGACGATCGTGCTCTACCCACACAGCGTCGCCCAGGTGGCGCCGCTGAATAACTACCTCATCAGCATACCCTGACTGGCGTATGAGAAAGGCGGTCCGGATGGCGGCGCAGACACCTAGTCGAGAGGGACAGAAGACCACGCTTGATCCGACCTTGCTCGCCGTGCTGGTAAATCGATTTGAAGCGATTGTGCGCGAGATGACCCAGACCCTGCTCCGGGCCGGCCGCTCGGCCGCGATCAGTATTGCGCGTGATTTTTCATGTTCAATCACAACCAGTGTGACTGGCCAGCACGCGCTCCTGGCCGCAGCGGAAGGGTTGCCGGCTCATATTTACGGCTCTCATCTGCAGGCCCAGGCTATGGGTGAGCTGCATCCCGATCTTGCCGAGGGCGATGCCTTTTTGCATAACGATCCCTACTTAGGGAACTCCCATCCCGCAGATCACACCATCCTCGTGCCCGTTTTCTGCGAGGGGCAGCATCTGTTCACGGCGGTTGCCAAGGCCCACCTGTCCGATATCGGCAATGCCTTGCCCACCTCGTATATGCCGGCGGCGCGCGACGTCTACGAAGAGGGGGCGTTGCTCTTCCCCTGCGTCCGCGTTCAACGCGCCTACGCCAATGTCGACGATATTATCCGTTTGTGTCGCCGGCGTATCCGCGTTCCCGAGCAGTGGTATGGTGACTATCTGGCGATGTTAGGCGCGGCCCGGGTTGGGGAGCGTAAGATTCGGGACCTTGTCGCAAAGTATGGCTCCGAGACGATCAGGACGTTCGTTCACGAGTGGTTGGATTATTCGGAACGGCGTATGATACACGCCATCCGGCAGCTGCCAAGTGGCGGCGTGATCGGGACTGGTCGGCACGACCCGTTTCCGGGTCTGCCCGATGGCCTGCCGCTCAAGGTCGAAATTGCCATCGATACGCAGGATGGTCGGATTGAAGTCGATCTCCGCGACAACCCGGACAACGTTGCCGGCGGGGCGAACTCGTCGGAGGCCTGTTCGATATCGAGCGTCATGCAGGGTATCTTTAGCACGCTGGACCCTGACGTCCCCCACAATGCCGGCAGCTTCCGGCGTATACACGTCAAGCTCCGCGAAGGGTGTGTGGTCGGTATTCCGCGCTTTCCGCATTCTTGTTCGCTCGCAACCACGAATCCGGCCAACCGGCTGGTGGGCATCACCCAGTCGGCCTTTGCCGAACTCGGTGATGGCTGGGGCACTGCGGAAGGCGGGGTTGCCCAAAACGCGGGCTATGCAGTCATCTCGGGTACGGACACGCGGCGCAACGGTGCCGCCTACGTCAACCAGCTCATCCTGGGGGGCAATGGCGGGCCAGCTTCTCCTGCGTGCGACGGCTGGGTGACCTATGGGATCGCCGTCATCTCGGGCCTTTTGTACCGGGACAGCGTTGAGATTGACGAACAGAAGTACCCGTTGTTCGTCAAGTCTGAAAAATTAGCCCAAGACAGCGGTGGACCAGGACGGTTTCGGGGCGCGCCTGCGATTGAAGCGGAATACGGTCCGAAAGGCGAT
>WTHD01000303.1:12726-18711 GCA_011523265.1 Candidatus Binatota bacterium | reverse complement strand
CTTGTAGGCAGAAGGGAGATCAGGAATAATAGAAACATCATGCGTAAGAACAGGCGGCAGCGGGGGAGAGGCGGGAGAGCACAGCCAGGGGGACGGAATCATCGGGCCCACACAAGGCAGCGGGGACGGCGGAACGGACCGCCCGAGCCGTCAGCCGCGCTGCAAGAATTTCAGAGTCGGGTCCCGATTGCACCTAACCGGAAGATCCAGCTTGTTGGGCCGGATACGCCCCTGACTATCCGTATGCTGGATGTGTTCTGTCCGATTGGATTTGGCCAGCGCGCCATTATCCTCGCACCGCCTAAAACCGGTAAGACGACCTTCTTAAAAGACTTGTGCGTGGCGGCGGCGGTCGGGGCTCCGCAAGCAATCTTGTACAGCCTGCTGATTGACGAACGGCCCGAGGAGGTGACCGACTTTCGCCGGGCCGTCCCGGCTGAGGTGTTTGCGTCCTCGAATGATCGTTCGCTGGAAGAACATCTGGAGACCGCCGCGACGTGCCTGGAGCAGGCGGTTGAAAGCGCCTTGCAGGATAAGGATGTGATCGTTGTCCTGGACTCGCTGACCCGCCTGGGCCGGGCTCACAATCTCAATACGGCCACCGGACGGACGATGAGCGGCGGTATTGACGCCAATGCGCTGGAAATCCCCAAACGGTTGTTTGGTGCCGCCCGACAGCTTGAAGAAGGCGGCTCGCTGACCATCGTAGCGACCTGCCTGATTGACACGGGCAGTCGCATGGATGAGGTCATTGCCCAGGAATTCAAGGGGACGGGCAATATGGAGTTGCTGCTCGATCGGCGCCTGGCCGACCGGCGGCTGTTCCCGGCTATTGATATTGCGGCCTCAGGCACCCGCAAAGAGGAACAACTGCTCGACCCCGATACGCTCAAAATGGCCCGCTTGCTGCGCCGTCAGGTTGCCGCGCTGCCGACCGTGGAGGCAACCCAGGCAGTACTGGCGGCCTTTGAGAAAGCGGAATCCAACGCCGCGCTGGTAGCCCAGTTTGCCGCAGTCTGAGCCCGTGTCCCAAGGGATGCGTGGGTCTCCGCGTTAGTCCTCGACTTCCACGACCATCTCAATCTCAACGGCGATGCCGAACGGAAGCTGGTTCATGCCCACGGCCGAGCGGGCGTGACGGCCGCGGTCGCCAAACAGGGCGACGAGCAGGTCGGACGCACCGTTGATCACTTTGGGCTGGTCGGGAAAATCGGGCGTGCAGTTGACAAAGCCCAGCAGCTTGACCACTTTGCGGACCTTGTCCAAATCCCCCAACTCCTGCTTCAGGGATTGCAGGATATTGAGCATAACCTGTTTGGCCGCATCATAGCCCTGCTCAACGTCCAGGTCTTTGCCCAGCTTACCCTGGATGAACGATACGCCGCCATCCTTGAGGACGCCCGGCCCGTGGCCGGAGACAAACAGGAGGTTGCCGGTTCGCACCAGGGGCAGATAGTTGGCCACTGGAGTGGGAATGGGCGGCAGGGTCAGCCCGAGTTCTTCGAGTTTCTTTTCAGCTTCCATTAGCGTCTCCTTTCGTACTTCAGTCTTGAGGAAAAGCGCGCTCGCTCGGCGCGAGTTCTGGGAACGGATACTCGGCATAGCGCGTCAGCAACTGCGGTAGAACCACGACCAGAAAGAAGAGGAGGACAATCACCAGGAACAGTAGGCGGAGCACTTTGCTGAGCGCAACGAGCAGGGCGATAGCGCCGCCCAAAAGAATCAATTGGACCTTGGACAGGCCGAGGAGCCAGTTCCAGGTCTCGGTAAACATCTCCGGGAGCATGGTGTGAATATCCTAGAGCGTCATCAAAATCCCGCCAAATATATTAGGGTGAAAGGTCCGCACCAGGTAGAAGACAACCACGCCCAGGATGATTGCCCCCCAACGCAGCTCTCCAAGAGGAAACGGCTGGCGTTGGCTGACAATGGCTCCGAAGGGCAGGAAGGAGGTGGACAGCCGGAATTCCGTATAGCCGGGCAGCTCGTCGGTTTTGCGTTGATCCTGACGCCACGCGCCAAGCCAGGAGTAGACGACAAAGCCGCCAAAGAAGACGATGTCGCTCAGGGCACCATTCATCAGGCAGTGCGCCACACCAAACAAAAAGAACGAGGCAAACACCGGGTGGCGGGTAATCCGAGTGATGCCATACGCCTGAGGCGCTTCTCTGGCCAGTATGGAGCTGGGCGTAAGGGCCGCCAGGCCACTGACGAAGAGGACAAAGGCCAATCCCATGAGCAGGACATTCACATCACGCGCTATCAGGTAGGGAAGCAGCGTGACCCAGAGCTGTGGACCGGTGTGCTTGTGCGCGCCGTAGTAGGTGCACAGTGGCACGATGGTGACGATAGCAATCAGAGAAAAGACTCCGAAAAAGCCCCACTCACCAAGCCGGGCAACCAGTTTCGGTCGCCAACTGGGCGCGGACATGAGCATGTGTGAGCCAGCGAACAGCGCCCACCACAGCAGGAGGATAAACGATTCTTTCATGCCGTTTCCACTAGCGTGCCGTCTATCTCCCGTCAACAATACAGGCCGGAGAATCCGTCATAGACCGGCTCTCTGCCGTCGCCGGGGTGAGGGCTGGGTCTTGGGAGCGTCTGTAGTGCGGTCTTCAGGCGTGCAGATGGTTCAGTATCTTTTCGGCTTCGGACACGATGTCGCGCACGATCTGACCGGCCGGCTTGATGTCATGGATCAACCGACACGATTCGCCCGCGTACAGTGCGGTTTGTTCCAGGTCGCCCTCAAAGCCGGGCATGGGCGGGAAGATGCCGTATTTGGGCAGCTCTATGGACGTGCCGGCCATGGGCATCGTCCCGATGACGCGGCCTTCTCCGGGTCGCTGGCCGCTGGCCGGACGACCCGCGGCTTCCCATTCGTCCATCGCCGTGGTGCGCAACACCCGGTGAGCGGCGTCTGGCCAGCCCACATCAAAGAGTTTGGTGTAGACCGTGTCTTCTGCCGTGCAGTCAACAATGCGCTGTTTGTAGGCCTGGATGACCTGGATTTCTTCACTGGCCACAAAGCGCGTGCCCATGGACACGGCCTGAGCACCCAAGGTTAAGGCCGCCGCAACCCCGCGTCCGGTAGCAATGCCGCCCGCGGCAAGAACCGGCACAGGTTCAACGGCTTCGACCACGGCCGGGACGATGGTTGACAGCGAGGTCGTGCTTTTGACATGCCCGCCCGATTCAATCCCTTGGGCGATAATACCGTCAACTCCGGCGTTCACCGCGGTCACAGCTTCTTCAACCGAGCCAACCTGAAGGAAGACCTTGGTCCCGACGCGATGGGCCTCTTTGACGTAGGGTTCGGGGTCACCCCAGAAGAGGACGAGCAGGGGAACGGCTTCGGCGAAGCAGGTTTCAATCTGCCCCTCTTGCAGCAGGGGGAGAATGATATTGACGCCAAAGGGCTGATTGGTCAGCGCACGGACCCGCTGGATTTGTTCCCGGATAAAAGGCGCGGGCAAACCGCCCATGCCCAAGACGCCGCATCCACCGGCGTTGGACACCGCGGCCGTGAGGTGTGGCCCGGCCATCCCACCACCCATACCCACGGAGAAAATTGGATAGGCGATTCCAAGGTCCTGGCAGATTGGCGTGTGTAGCATAGCGATCCTCCGGGGGAGAGGCGATGCGCGCCGGGCTCAATCGCAGGTGGTTTCGAGCAGCGCGGCACAGACCTGATAGGGGTCCATATTGGCGGCTGGGCGACGATCTTCCAGATAGCCGCGTCCCTCGTTGGCCGTGGCCATCGGAATACGGACCGAGGCCCCCCGGTCACTGATGCCGTAGCGGAATTCGTGGATGCTGCACGTCTCATGCAGGCCGGTGAGGCGTTCTTCGTTGTGGGCACCGTATACGGCAATATGTTCCTCGTGTCGTTTTTCCAGCGCCTCGCAGGCGGCTCTCACCACCCGTAAGCCCCCATCCGCGCGCATGGCTTTGGTGCTGAAATTCGTGTGGGCACCGGCGCCGTTCCAATCTCCTTTGACCGGTTTGGGATGCAGTGTGGCATTGACGCCATAATCTTCGGCGATGCGATACAGCAGCCAGCGGGCGATCCATAATTGATCCGCCGCCTCGGGAATGCCCAGGGGACCGATCTGAAATTCCCACTGTCCGGGCATGACCTCGGCATTGATGCCGGACAGGGCCAGCCCGGCTTCCAGACAGGCATTCATATGGGCCTCAACAATGTCTCGGCCAAAGACCTCATCGGCACCAACACCGCAATAGAACGGTCCCTGAGGCGCGGGATAGCCTCCCTCCGGCCAGCCCAGGGGCGAGCGGCCTCGGAAAAACGTATACTCCTGCTCAATGCCGAACCAGGGCTCGTGGTCTTTATACTTGTCTTGCAGCTTCACTAGATGGGCGCGCGTGTTGGACTCATGCACGGACCCATCCGGGAGCCGAACCTCGTTCATGACCAGGATGTTGTCACCACGGCGGATGGGGTCAGGCGCATAGTAAATGGGGCGGAGGAGGCGGTCGCTGTCATGCCCTTCAGCCTGCATGGTGCTTGAACCGTCGAATCCCCACAGGGGAACGTCATCAAGGCTGCTGACGGGTCCGTCAAGTATTTTCGTTTTTGAACGCAATGTGGCAGTCGGTTTGTTACCGTCTATCCAAATATACTCGGCTCTGACAGGACTCATTTCACGTTCTCCTTTCTTCAAGAGACTCTCGTTGAAATAAGTAACTCATAGTTACATCCTCTCCCCATCCCAACTCTACGGGAGTGTAACCAAGGTCGAGAGCAAGTTCAATTATGGGACGGGTTGACGTCCCAGAGCGCTGCGCCCTCACCCACCTACTCCCATAACGGTCCCGGATAGACCGGCTGGGCCTCGGCTACCGTGCGCGGCCACACGATTTCCTTCCGGCCTTTCTGCCACTGGGTGACCAGCATGGGATGAGCGGTCTGGCGGCCGGTCCGCGCTTCAATAGCGTACGGGCCGTAGAAGGTCGTACACCGCAGACGACTCGCGGCCGTGCGCAGGGCGTGCTGGTCCACGCCGCCGACTTCCTCCACGCAGCGCTGGGCAATAACGCCGGCGGCATATCCCTGGGCGGCCGGATAGTCGATGGGCACGGTTGCGCCTTTGAGATAATGGGTCAGAAATTCACTTTCTGACGGGCCACAATCTACCCCGTACTCCACTTGCGGCTCCCACTGGCTCGGCGCCAGAAACCCGTCGGCCCGCTCGCCGAGTTCGGCCTTAAAACGCGTAATGGCCGCCACCACCAGCCCGGCGGCTTTGAGCCGGGGCCGCAGGTCACACAACTGCCGGCCCAGCCGCAGGTCGTCCTCGACGCGGCCAACGCTGAGCAGCCAGTCCGGCGGGTCGTCCTTGAGCGGGTTGAGCATAGGGCTGAAGTCGTCCAGACCGGACCGGTACAGTTGATGGCTGGTAAGCGTCAGGCCATGCTCTTGAATCCAGGCCAGCGCGCCGCTGGCCATATCGGTAGCAAAGCCGGTTTTGGCGCTCAGTAAGGTCACCCGTTTTGCCTCAGGGTCGAGCGTGCACAGCAGTTCGAGAATGGCGCAGAGGTATTGGGAGGCCGGACTCAACAGGCCCACGACCCAGGAGAGGTTGCACTCGAAGATTTCGTCGGCCGACCCACTATGGTTCCACAGCACCTGCCGGGCGGCCTCGGCCGTCTCTGCGGCGGCCAGGGTCAGCCCGCTGCCGTAGGGTCCCATCAGCAGATCAACCTGATCGTCGGCGATCAACTTCTCGGTCAGACTGCGGACTTTAGCCTCGTCGCTTTCGTCGTCTTCGACGACCAGAGAGACCGGGAGGGTTCGATTTTCGGACCCGAGCCGCATCCCACCGACGGCGTTCACATCGCGGATATAGCACTCCAGTCCCTCAAGGACCTGGCGCCCGAGCAGGGCGTAGCGGCCACTCAAAGAAATGGCGATACCAAGCGTGATGGAGTCTTGTGTCATAGTCCACCTAGTATTTCGCAATG
>WTHD01000303.1:0-12626 GCA_011523265.1 Candidatus Binatota bacterium | reverse complement strand
GCGATACCAAGCGTGATGGAGTCTTGTGTCATAGTCCACCTAGTATTTCGCAATGACCGCGCGGCTGAATTCTTCGATCATTTCGCGCCCATTGTTCACGACCTGAACCGCAACCTGCTTGAGACCGGCCGCTTCGAGCGCCCTGAGCCGGGCAATGATCTCTTCGCCCGTCCCCGTCAACGTCATGCCGCGAATCAGGTCTTCATTACAGTAGCGTTCCTCCCCCGGCTTGAGGTAGATCAAATGGCCCTCGTGGACTTCGAGATAGCGACGATCCTCAGGCGTGCGCATCTGCGCGACATAGTCGGCAAAGCCCTGATAGAGAGGCTCCATGGCCGGCGGCATATTGGCTGTGACCGCAGACTGCTCCCATAAGGCGTGGAGGGCCACAATGGCAAACGGACCAACGCGGTCCATGACGCGCTGTGCGGTCGCCGACTCGCCCGGTTGCAGCACACAGGCTGTGGTCAGGGCAACGTTGGGCAAGTCCTTGGCTGACCGTCCAACCCGAGCCGCACCCTTTTCGACCACCGCCAGGTTTTTGTGCAAGGTGTCCGGGGAGGAGATAGTCGTAATCCAACCATCTGCAACCTCTCCGGTCAGTTCCAGGGCCTTTGGCCCGTTGGCCGCAAAATGAATCGGAATCGGGTCTTTCAGATTAATATAGCCGTGGTCTTGGTGCAGGAAGCGAATCCAGCGTTGGCGGGACCCATCGCCTTCGTTGTCTTGAAAGAACACCTCTTCTCCCTTGAGCAGGCTGCGACACTGCTCGATATAATGACGTATGCCTTTGAGCGAGACCGGCGGGAGGCCCATGGTGTTGCGTCCGGTGAATCCGGTTCCCAGCCCGAGGATGACCCGACCGGGCGCGAGTTGATTGATGGTAGCAATGGAGTGAGCGGTCACCGGAGCGATACGATTGCTCGGGATGGCGACGCCAGTCCCCAAAACAATCGTGGTGGTGTGCTCCGCGGCAAGCGCCATGCACGCATACACATCGCTGTAGATCATCTGGGAGTCGTACAACCAGGCGTGGCTGAAGCCGTTGTCTTCAGCCACAACAATATCTTTCCACGCATCTGGTTTAGCCGGGTAGGCAATGGCAAACTCCATGGGTGTCCTCCTTCATGCTGCTGAGGTTACAGAAAGAGTAAACGTGTCAACATCTGCATGTCTACTAGCGGACACGTTTACTCTTTTTCCACATAGGCCAAGAGTTCGGGCAGGCGGTGAATCACCAAGTCGGCCTCAACCGTCCAGGTCGGCGTTTTGCCGTTGGTCAGGAGGACCGTCATGGCACCCGCCGCCCGTCCGGCCTCGGTATCGTGCCGAAAGTCTCCTACCATGAGCAGGGTCTCCACCTGAACCCCCAGGCGGGCGCTTGCCAGCCGGACACAGGCCGGGTCCGGCTTGGGAGTTGCGTCCTCCCGGGCAATGAGGACGTCGACGCGGATGTCCAGGTGCGCACATACGGCGGTGAGTGAAGTCCGACTGTTACGGGTAATAATGGCGACCGGCAGGCCGCGGGCCTGGAGCGCCGCCAAGGTCTCCTGCGCCCCGTCGTTCCAGGCGACATGATCGACCCCGTCCTGTTCAAATGCCTCAATAGTGGCAAAGGCTTCAGCCCGTTGGCGCGGTGGGAGGGAGTCGGCCCAGTGGAGGATATCGCCCTCGGGCAGGTCGAGTTGGGCTCTGAGACGGGTGAAGTCCAGATAGGGTCGCGTGAGCGTGCTGTCGAGGTCAAAGGCAATAGCCCGCACGGGACGACGGTCCGTATGTGGCTTGGACAGCCGGATAAAATGCGTCACAACGTCATATTCAGGCGGCCGGGCGCAGACCATAGGAGACAATTTGTTCATCAAACGCCTGGAGAACGCGCGCGCGTAATTGGTCCCAAAAGTCTGGCGTCAGAAAATGTGGTAACTGGACGTGCGGATTCCGCTCATAGACCCGAGCGGGCAACACATAATCGTCCAGAGTTGCGCCCTGCTTCCGTTCCAATAAGAGCCCCCGAAGATAGGCACGCTGGGTTGCATGCTGCATATCCTCACGCGTGACCGTCACTCCGTACAGCTCCTGGAAAACGGGTTCAATTGTCTCATCTGGCGTTCCAGCAAATTTACACAGTCCAATGACATCATCCCGGGTGTAATAAATGCCACGCCTCACAATGGCATCGACCCAGTAATCAAGGTCGGTCTTCCCTTCGGTCACGAGCAGGAGAAAGGTCCGCATCCCCATATGGCCGCCCGCAATAGCGAACGGATAGCCCGGGTTTGTTTCTGGCAGGTAGGCCGGCAGTTCCAGGCCCTTGCAGTGCATGGCATAGGCCGGTTCACCCAGCTGCTCGGACAGGCGTTTCACTCCGCGTCCGATCTCAGGCAGCCCACCGGCCGCGGCCTGAACAATCACGTGACGGGTGGCTGCGAAATCGCCAAACGATAGGCCACCCACAATCGGCTGCTCAGGATGACGGGCGTTATAGTCCATAATATACCCTAAGGTGACGCCCAGACTGATCGCATCAAAGCCAAGCTGATCGACCAGCTCGACGAGTTCGAGAGACTGCTCCGGATCATATATGCCGAGGTTCACCGTCAGCAGGTCCAGGGGCTCATAATCAAACTTCGTATAAAATTTTCCAGGCTTGCGCCGTCCGTTCTCTTCGTGCACGGAGTAAATATTTTTATGACAGGCAATGCCGCACTGAAAACACGACTCGTCTTTAATACAGTAGGCGTCTTCCATCGAGTCCCGATACAGGGGCACGGGCTGTTCGGTGCCTTGTGGCCAAAAATTCTTCTCGGGTAACGCTCCGACCGGATGCAGGCCAGCGACATTACGCCAGGTTCCACCGTTACCGCCCTTCCTGGCATCGCGATAGTTGACCGATCCCGGGCCTCGACTGATCTCTTTATTCGCTGCGAGCAGGGCGGGAGAGAGCTTGCCGCGTGTCCGGTCTGGAGCCTGGGCGACAATCGCGATCAGGTTTTTAGCTCCCATGATACTGCCCATGCCACCCCGACCGGCAAATCGCGGTTTACATTCACGGGAGTGGATTTGATTCACCGTACTACAGGCAATAGACGCGTAGCAGTTCTGTTGCCACTGTTCTCCGGCGGGTCCGATGACGGCAACGTGCGCATCCTGGTACCGATCGGTCAGGGAGAGAATTTTATCATGGGTGGTCAGGCCGGTGATGCTCCGCGCATCTTCGAGCGAGAGGGACAGACCAGCGTCGTCGGTATGGCGTATCAACAGCAATACTGGACGCGTCGCCCGGCCGAGAAAAATGACTTCGTCAACACTGGCGGCCAGAACTTTTGTGGCGAATTTTCCGGACGCCGTCGCCCACATGGCAAAGGGCTTGCCGTTATTGGCGACTTTAAGCGGACTGTAGGCGGAGAAGAACACGCGCAAGCCCGTCATCAGCGGCGTACCGGAGAACACGCCCAGGTTCATCACCAGCGGTGCGTCCGGAGCATAGGCGTCCTCAACGTCATAGTGTTCGAGCACGCGAAACGCACGCCCCATACCGCCCAGGAAGTCGTCCAGATCGCGGCAGGGAACGACCTCCTGCTGAATGTGCTCATGTCCGAGATCGACGACGAGCCGTCGGAACTGATAATCGGTCACGTCCTTCGTTGCGTGTGTCACGTTGGTCCACATAAGGGCCTCTTTTCGTTGAGGGGAGGGAGCAGAGATCAGGCACAGCAATGGGGTTCCCGCATGCTCCGCTCTCCCGAACGCCGGACGGTGAGCACGGTATGTCCCCTTTTGAAGTGGCGGCTCACCTTCCCTGGGCGCATGACTCTGACTCTGTCATGGCACCCGTCTGCTCTTTGGTACTGACTCAAGAAGCGGCATTGGAGGATGGGCCGGGCCTTTGCCGGCGGCCGACCACCCGCGGTTTTCATCCGACGCACGCCTCGGCTCCGTACTAAAAAGAAAATGGGAGCAGGCTGGGGGATACACGGCATCCTCAGGGAGCAGCGGTCCGCTCCCGCACTGAGGGCATACGGCAGAGCGGCGATACCGTCTCCAGACTGAGTATCCCAGACCGGGCAGACACAAGAGCGCAACGAGGAGCTGAACGAGCTGTCCGGCCAACAGCAGTAGGCCCATACTCATCACGCCGAGTGTCCACAGGAAGCTTTCGATGGCGCGAGAGCCGCGCCTGGAAGGCTGCGGCGGTCCGCTCCAGAAACAGGCTGGGCACAGGAGGTCGGAAGATACGGGGGGCAGATGCGCAGCCGTCGGTCGAACATCTGTGGGAAGCTGACTCATCACGCTACCTCTTCATGCTCTCCACGTCCGTCTCATGCCTGTATTTTGGGAGCATTGCCAGTATACCAGGCGGAGAGCTGACTGAATAGGGTCAGCTCAGGGCTTTCCGATACCGGGGAGTCAGGCAAGCCTGGATGGCCAGCGGCAATAAAAAGGGCGACCGAATGGTCGCCCTTGGCGACTCAGATGGGAAATGGGCTTAGCCTCGCCCGTTGCGAAGCAGGAGGCCCGGGGTTTCTCCGGTACACTCGCCGTCTTCGAACGTCTGGACCCCGTTCACCAGAATGGCGTGATAGCCTTTAGCCCGCTGGACCCGGCGCCATTCATTCCCAGGGAAGTCGTGCACAACCTCGCCGATCCAATTCGGCTCAATGTCCAACTCGTCCAGGTTATAGACCACCACATCGGCTGCCGCACCCTCGCGCAACACCCCGCGGTCACGGAAGCCGGCCGCATGCGCAGGCAGGGCGGAGAGCCGGTAATGCGCCTCTTCCAGACTGATCAGTTGTTCCTCCCGGACGAGCCAGCGCAGGAAGTCGGTCGTAAAAGCGCCGCCCGTGAAAAACTTGGTATGGGCACCGCCGTCCGAGGCTCCCGGAACGGTGAAATACGAATCATTGATCATCTCCGCCGTATGCTCGGCGTTAAAACCACGGTCCGGTCCCAGAAATTCGACATTCAGATCACCGGCAACCGACAGGTCAAGCATGACGTCGATGGGGTCTTTCCCCTCTTCTTCAGCAATCTGACCAACGGATTTCCCCACATAGGGTTCCAGCTCGGCTTGATCATTCGCGGTCTGGACGATCAGTCTTGGAATCGGGCCGCCAACGCCGGCCTGGATGACTTGCAGCTTCCGGTCCACTTCTTCGGTCTCGCGCTTAACCGCGGCACGCAGAGCCGGGTTTTTCATCTTAGCCAGCTTGTCGGTTTTGGTTCCGGTCGTCAGCTCGCGCCAGGCCGGGCTGGCATCGTACAGATTCCAGTGTTCCAGCGTGAACGCAAAACCCGTCCGGTGCGTTCCGGTCTGACCATAGATCGGCAGATTTTTCGCCCGGCAGCGCTCCAGCCAGTCCAAACTCCGGCGGTGGATTTTCGGGTCCTTGCGGGCCGCAACAATGACATTGTGCAGAATGGGTCGGCGGGCGGTTTCCGCCAGCTTCTCCAGAAAGGCCAAGTCGGCCTTGATATGGCCGGTTGATTGCGTGATTTGGATAAATCCCTCGTCTCGCTCCCGCAGGACTTCGGCCAGGTTCAGAATATCCCCATCCGCCATGATGTCCGTCACCATCGGTGATCCATCATAATCGGCTTGTGTTGAGTCAGGGCCGAGCCGCTGAATGGAGAAGCCGCACAGTCCGGCATCCATGCCTTCGTGCAGCAATCGCTGCATCTCTTTCTTTTCGGCGGATGTGGCAGCGCGGGACTTGGCGGCCTCCAGTCCCATAACATAGGTCATCAGCGACGCGGTGGGCATGTACTGAATACAGTTGACACCTTTGGCCGAGCGGTCCAGCGAGTCCAGATATTCAGGAATGGTTTCCCACTCCCAGGTCATACCTTCTTTCATGGAATCGTACGGGATGGCTTCCGTACGCGTCATGGTGAGCATGGAACGTTCCTGAAACTCGGGTTTGACTGGGGCAAAGCCAAAGCCGCAGTTGCCCAGAACCACCGAGGTCACGCCGTGCCAGCCGGAAATCGTGCACCAGGGGTCCCAGCGAATCTGGGCGTCATAATGGGTATGCAGGTCAACAAACCCGGGGGCAACAATCAGTCCGTCCGCAGCAATGACTTTTTTCGCTCCACCGGCCGCTCGACCGCCAATTTGGGCGATTTTTCCATCTTTGACCCAGACATCAGCCTGAAAGCGCGGGACGCGTGTCCCATCAACAACCGTTCCCCCTTTAATATGGACATCAAACTCAGCCATGGCATCTCTCCTTCAATTATTTACGCAGGCACGGCTATACAACCAGACCACATCCTCCGCAGGCATGTCCCTGACCGCGTGGGTTACCTTCCTCGCCTTTGTATAGAGAGAACCGACCTGGAAGGCAAGCCGGGCATGTGGCTTGGTTATCAGGATCAGGCAGTCCGGGTCCTCGATTATTTGAGCTGGAATGGCTTTACTCCGGGTGGCCGTGGCCATCGAATGAGGACGACGCACGGACAGCGTTCGTCCTCATCATCCTCATCTTCGAAACCGTCGTCAGGCGAACACGTATACTCCATACGCCTAGGATACGGGACGAGTGGCAGCGCTGTCCACTCAGGTATTGGGGAGAGGGCTCTGCGCGCGCCGAGGGGACGCAATACCATACTGCCGGAGCGTCCCTTCCAGGGTCGGACGCTGCAGGCGAATACGATCATCATTGAGCAAATACGAGAAGACATACCCAAGACCCAGCATAAAAATTCCGATCAAAAAGCAATACATGACGGCCCGGTCTGGATATTGATCTTTCAAATGTCCCACGTAGAGAGGACCGCAGATCCCTGCCGCCGCCCATGCGGTCAGAATTGTGCCGTAAATCGTGGACATCCTTTTCGTCCCAAAAACGTCGAGTACGAAAGAAGGCATGGTGGCAAAACCGCCACCGAAGCATAAGAGGACGTAACAAACGAGGGCCGCAAATATCCAAGGATTCCGTTCGGTCATCAGGATACCGAAGACGATCATCTGACTGGCGAGCAGAATCCGGAAAACCCGGACGCGACCGATGCGGTCCGAGAGGAGCCCCCAGAACAGCCGCCCGACCCCGTTACATAGCGAACTGACGGCGATCAAGGTCGCCCCGTATTCGACCAGTATTGCCGGCTCTAAGGACGGATCGGCGAAGCCCCACACCTCCTGCATGAGTTCCGACTGAAAGCTGATAACGGAGATGCCCGCAGCGATATTGAAGAAGAAGACAACCCACATGAAGATGAACGCCGAAGACCGGAGGTAGGGAGCAGCAGAGTCGGGTTCGTCGCTCCGCTGACCGTCTGCCACGGCGGCCACGGCGGTCGGGGGATCGCTCAAGGCAAAGCTGGAAGGCAACAAGATACAGGCAAAGACAACTCCGAGCCACAAGAAAACGAGCGCGAGGTCGCCCTCCGCTTGCAGCACGAGCAGCGGAGCCAATACCTTGCTCAAAAGAAACGCACCCACACCAAAACCCATCACGACGATCCCGGTCACCAAGCCCTTGTGGTCCGGGAACCATTTCGCCACGGTGGCGACCGGCGTCACATAGCCAAACCCGATACCCGCACCACCGATCACCCCATAACCGAGATAAAAGAGCTCGATAATATCCAGGTGCAAGGCGAGGCTGGCGAGTACATAGCCGCCCGAGAACATGAGGCTGCCGGCCACGGCCAATTTACGTGGACCGAACCGTGGCAGCATTGTGCCGGCCCAGGCTGCCGCGATACCCAGCGAAAAAATCGCGAGGCTGAAGGCCCAGGCCGTTTCTGTGAAGGACCAGCCAAGCTGCCTGACCAGCAACGTCTGAAAGAAACTCCACGCATAAACAGTCCCGAAGCAGGTCTGCAGGAGCGTACACAACAGGGCAATCATCGCCCGCGGCATATGTTTTTGTTGCGCCATTTCCAAGAACCCTCAACCGCACCCACTAGCGAGTTGTTGTCTGGAGCGGACGAGCCAGCCGTCCGGGCGGTCCAGACACTGTTCGGAGCCCCTCCGAGGTCAAATCCTATCCATCGTTTCCAGACGAGACGCGCTGTTCTCCTTCGGCATGTACACCCTCCGAAAAATAGAGGAAGAGGCGGGCGAGTTGTCCAACTTCATCGTCGCGTGCCAGTAGCGTGTCGGCTGCTCCGTTGTCCCGGTCACGCGCGAGGGCAACGGCGTAGGCGAGAAGGTCGCCCAGAGGCTTCGCCGCCAGGTTGACGAACCAGATGGCGGCCAGAACGCCAACGACAAGGATAATGGAGATGAGATAGACTTGGCGACCGATGGCTCTCTGAATCTTGAGCGCAATCAGATCGGTGTCCATGCCGACATGAACGGTGCCGGCAACGCCGGCCAGAATCGGACTACCCACTTCCACAAAATCACCCATCCCCGGCAGGCTGCGCTCCACAGCCGCCGTGTTATTCCGGTCTCCGGCTCGAATTTCTTCGGGCACACCGGGAACAAACGTATGGGCGACAAACTCGCCCTCTTCGTCCGTGATATAGATATAGCGGATACTCTGGATTTCAACAAACTGATCGATGAGCGATTGCAGTGCCGACAGGTCCCGATTCAAGAGAATGTCCACACTGGAATCGGCAATGGTCTTGGCGATGTCCTGACTATTGCTCTCGTATTCCTCGGATAAGTGCGTATCGACTGTATAAATACACAGCACAGAGGTGGACAGGCTAATCAGACCAAACAGAGAGAAAACGCCGAACAATGTTTTCTGAAAGAGCTTTTGGATTTTCATGTCAGGCAAACCTGTCTTCCCAGTTGTCCAGCATGACAAAACGGCCCTCGTCAACAACGGTGTAGTAGACTTGCTGTAGCCCCTGGCGACGGTCAGGGCCGAAGGAGGCCCGCTCATCAATGCCCAAATCGAAATCCCGAACGGTGAAGACTGCTTGCTGGAGCTGACTCCGTTCCGGCCTGTCGCCAAGCCGGCGCAGAATTTCAACCATCAACTTTGCGTCGATAAACCCTTCGAAGCTGACGAAGCTATGCTCGGAGGGCAAATAGGGTTCTTTCAGCAGTTCTAAGGGCGGCTGCGGGTTATAGCGTCGCATCAAGTCGCGATACTCTTTGACGGCAGGCATGCTGGCCTCTTCGTAACTCGGGACCACTTGGGAGTTGACGAGCAGTCGCGTGTACTGCTCGCTATCGCCACGCGCCTCAGTCAGCGCCCAGTGAGTGAGGAGTTTCAGCAGGTTTTCGCTACCAACAAAGGACAGGTTGGCAATCGGGACTTGCAGGCCGAGGTTGACGGCATCACGGACAAAGGCCGCACAGGCCGCGTAGGAACCGATACAGATTACTGCTTCGGGCTGTGACGCCTTGAGGATTTCGACCTGCCTACGCATGCTGGCGGTGAACTTTGTGCCGCGCCGGTAGGTGGCCTCACCCGCAATCTGTCTTCCGTAGTGCCTCAGGGCGCGCCTGACACCGGCCCACCCGCTGCGCCCATAGGCATCGGCTTGATAAAACACGGCGATACGTTTCCGGTTGATGCGCACGAAATTATCGACCAGACCGGCGGTTTCCTGGCGATAGGAGGAGCGCAGATTAAACGCAAAGTCGCCATAGGGAGGTTCCCGTTGCGGCTGGGCACCGGTGAAGGGAAAAAACAAAAAGATATTCCTGTCCTGAAACTTCTTGAGCATGGGCAGGACACGCGTGACCGTTGGGGTTCCAACGTAACCGAAGAGCAGAAACACCTGGTCTTGCAGCATCAGCTTCAGGGTATTCTTCACAGAAGGGGCGGGCTGGTAGCCATCGTCATACGTCTTGAGCATCACGTTGCGGCCGGCGATTCCTCCCTGCTCATTCACATGGTCGAAGTAGGCAGTCGCGCCACGATACAGTTCGATCCCCAGACCCCGGGAGGGTCCCGAGAAGGCCGCAGACATGCCCAGAACAATCTCGGTGTCGGTCACGCCAGGCGCCATCTGCGGGGCAGACTGACCGGCGTCTGTGTCAGCGGCCGCCCTCAGCGGCTTCAACCAAGGGGTCGCCGCGCACCAGGCAAGACCGGAACGGAGTAGCGCTCTCCTCGTTATTGTTCTCATGGCATCTTCGTTTTTCGCTCAGCTTGCAATCGGTGCAGAGGATTTGGTGCTCATGCGCGCCCGCTCTCAAAAAAAGCCATCAAGCCGAGACGGCCGCGTCGGTAATGTCGAGCGCCTGGTCAATAATCGCCACTCCCGCGCGGAGTTGGTCCTCGCTAATACACAGCGGCGGATTCACAAAAAAAGTGTTCCAACGAACGAGGGTGAAAAGCCCGTTCTCTCGAAAAAACGCGCCGAGCTGAGTCATGGGCCCCATCTCGGCAGCCGTCGCATTAAAGGGGGCCATCGGCTCACGCGTCTGGCGGTTTTTGACCAACTCGAACAGGCCAAACAGGCCGATGGAGCGGGTCTCTCCAACCGAGGGATGCTTCTTTCGTAAGCGTTCCATCTCGTGCGCCAGAACGGTCCCCATCTTTTTGGCGTGCTCGATCAGGCCGTCTTCCTGGTAGACCTTGATGGTGGCAACCGCCGCGGCACAGGAGACCGGATGCGCCCCATAGGTCAACCCGGAATACAGGAAGTTGTCTTCAAAATGGGCCGCGATCTCGTCGTTCACCATAATGGCCCCCAGCGGCAGGTAGGCGCTGGTTAAGCCCTTTGCCACCGTCATGATGTCAGGCACGACATCCCAGTGATCGACCGCAAACCACGCCCCCGTCCGGCCAAAGCCGCTCATGACCTCATCGGCGATCAACAGGATGCCATATTTATCACACAGGGTACGCAGCCCCTGCAGATAGCCGTCGGGTGGAATGATGATACCGTTCGTGCCGGTCACGGTCTCAATCAGTACGGCAGCAATCGTATGCGCCCCCTCAAACTGGATGACATCTTCGACATGATTCAAGCAGTCGAGGTTGCAGGCCGACTGCTCCTGACACCAGCGGCACCGATAGCGGTAGGGGTCCATAGCCCGCACAACGCCGGGGATACCGGGCTCAGCTCCCCAGCGGCGCGGCTCTCCGGTCAGGCTGACGGCCCCGGCTGTCGCGCCGTGATAGGAACGATAGCGGACAAGTATTTTCTGCCGCCGAGTGGCCAAGCGAGCGATCCGTACGGCATGCTCATTCGCCTCCGCTCCGCTCAACGTCAAAAAAGATCGTTTGAGGGTACCGGGGCTAACCTCGGCCAGGAGTTGGTGCAGTCTGGCCCGCGGCTCGGTCACGAGATGCGGCATCACATAGGTCAGCTTCTCGGATTGCTCCCGAATGGCGGTCAGGACACGCTCGTCACCGTGGCCGATATTGACGCACATCAGCTGGGAGTTGAAGTCGAGAAAGCGTTTACCGTCGACCGTCCAGAAGTAGACACCCTGAGCATGGTCAACGCTGAGTGGCTTCACCGCCTTCTGCGCCGCCCATTCGTAAAGGCCATACTCCCGAGTCAGGCGTAAAATCTCGGCAGAGGAGAGGTCGCTCATATGCGTCTCCTGTTTCTACTCGTCGGGCTACATTCGTCGTCGTCCCGATGCCAGTGATAATAACCGCACCGAACAAAAAAAGCGAGGAACGAGACGACTAGTCCCCCACAGACCGGAGTGCTATGTCAGGGATCATACAGGAGGGAGATATGACACACACAAAAAGATGCCGATTCGTTGTTCTGGCCGGACTCATGGGGGCTGTGTTTGTTTGTACGCCCCTCGGAGTACAGGGACAAGAAGCGCAAAACACGAACACCGTCACCGTTCTGCTTGAAGGCTATGTCAAGCCGATAGAAGGGCGGCAGCCCATGCCCGGTGTGGCTGATGACGGGGCCAGGCATGTGGCGGGTACGGTTGCCCTGGTCCGAGGCGAGGGTGTCACGCTGGTGGCCGATCCCGGTATGGTTGCAGAGCGGGCTCTCATCCTTGACGCGCTGAAAAAAGAAGGCGTCTCAGCTGAGGATGTCACCCATGTCTTTATCAGCCATCACCATCCCGACCATACCGTAAATATTGCCCTCTTCCCCAATGCCCGACTGATCGATTTTTGGGCGACGTATACGGGCGACCTGTGGGAAGATCATGGCGATGAGTATGTCATTGCGCCCGGCATACGTGTGATACAAACCCCAGGACATACCGAAGAAGACGCGTCGCTGGTCGTCGAGACGGCCCAGGAGACCTATGTCCTGACCCATACCTGGGCATTCCCGGACATCACGCCCGGAGACGCCCCGCTGACCTGGAACCAAGAGGCACTCAATGCGAGTCGGGAGAAGGTTTTACAGATCGCCGACTGGATTATCCCCGGCCATGGCAGGATGGTGCCCAACCCTGAGAGGGGAAAGGAGTAGGATAAAAGGCAACCTACATGGACCACATCAACACCCAGCTAGCAGCCCTCCGAAGCTGTAAAGAACACTTGGCGGCCGTCACGGCTTTGGGGCGTGCATCTGCCAACGTGACCCGGTTCATAGCCAACCTGAACCGGGCATATCCCAGGCTGAACGGGACGCTTCCGCTGCCGTTTGACGACTAGGAGTTCACCGGGAGAGCAGCCAGATCATCCCCACCCAGCCCAGCACCAACCACCCGGCCATCACCCAGCCCGCTGCCTCCGGCATCACCCGAGGATGCAGAGAGATGACCTGTCCCGGCA
>WTHD01000316.1 GCA_011523265.1 Candidatus Binatota bacterium | reverse complement strand
GTACAGGACAAGGTCCCGGAGGCCGAGACCAATGCCCACTTACAGGAGAGTCTTGCCCTGACGGATCAGGCCTTGGAGAAAGTGCGGGATGTCGCGCTGGACCTGCGCCCGTCCATGCTGGACGACCTTGGCCTTGTCCCCACGCTGCGCTGGTATGCAGACCGGCACGCCCAGAGCAGCGGGGTTGCTCTCACCTTTCAGAGCGATGGAGTGGCGGACCACGACATCCCGCCGGATATTGCCACGGCGTGTTTTCGGATTGTCCAGGAAGCCTTGACGAATATTGCTCGACACGCCCGCGCCCAACAGGTGAAGATTGAACTCGGCATCCACGCTGACGGCCTGCACTGTGCGATTCAGGACGACGGAGTCGGGTTTAACGTGACACACGCGCGGGAAGCCGCTATCCAGGGGCGCAGTATTGGCGTATTAAGCATGCAGGAGCGTGCCGAGCTGGCCGGGGGCAGCCTGAACATTGTGTCTGCCCCGCAGGAGGGCAGCGAGGTCTGTGCCCGCTTTCCCCTCCGATCTGGAGTCGTGTTGTGAAACCCGTTCGTATTCTTCTGGCCGATGACCACACCCTGGTCCGCGCCGGGATTCGGTCCCTCCTCGAACAGATTCCCAACGTCGAAGTGGTAGCTGAAGCTAATGGCGGCCGGGACGCCCTGCGTCTCATCCAAGAGCATCAGCCGGATATCGTCTTCATGGATGTGACCATGCAGGGACTCAACGGTTTGGACGCGACCGCACAGATCACGAAAACCTGCCCCGGGGTCCAGGTGATTATGCTGTCCATGCACAAAAACGAAGAATACGCCAGCCAGGCACTGCGGGTAGGGGCGGCCGGCTATCTGCTCAAAGACGCGGCGACGACCGAACTCGAATTGGCCGTACAGGCCGTGGCCCGCGGCGAAACCTATCTCAGTCCGGCCGTCTCCAAACATGTTGTTGACCGCTATTTGCAGCGCGTGAATAACGCGGTCGAGGACATGTCCGAACCTGCGCCAACTCCTCTGACCGTCCGCCAACGTGAAATCCTCCAACTGATTGCCGAGGGGCATACCACCAAGCAGATTGCCAGCCTCCTGCATCTCAGCACCAAGACCGTCGAAACCCATCGCAGTCAGCTTATGGACCGGCTCGGCATCCGTCATATTGCCGGCCTGGTTCGCTATGCGGTGCGGACCGGTCTGGTCGCGCCCGACCACTAACCTTCTCGCTTTCAGGGTTATCCTGGCCGTTTTTCAGGGTTTTCCCGGATACCACCCGTCCTCTTGATTCAGGTATCTACGTGTCTTTCGGAGAACGCGGAGGACATCTCAGTGCGAAGAAAAAAGATTCGTTTTGTCTTACTGCACGCTGTTGTTAGCAGCGTTGTTCTAGGCCTCGTGTCAGCCACACTGGTTCTGGCCCAGTCTTCTCCGCCCGTCGCATTACCGGACATTGAAGTGCGCGGCACGACGCCGTTGATGAGCTCCCCCGTCGCGCGCGAACACATCCCGGCCAATGTGCAGACCATCACCGGCGAGCAAATCACAAGGCGCGGCGCGCTCAACCTGACCGACACTCTGTCCCGCAGCCTGGGCGGGGTAAACCTGAACCATGTCCAGAACAACCCCTTCCAGCCCGACGTCAGCTATCGGGGTTTTACCAGCTCCTTTCTGATTGGGACGCCGCCGGGGCTGAGCGTTTTTGTCGATGGTGTGCGCATTAACGAGCCCCTGGCCGACCAGGTCAACTGGGATTTGATTCCCACCGATGCCATTGATCGTCTGGAGCTCATCCCCGGCTCAAACCCGGTCTATGGTCGCAACACGCTCGGCGGGACCATTGTGATGCAAACCAAGCGCGGCTTTACCCATCCGGGGACCACCGCTGAGGTCTGGGGCGGGAGTTTCGCCCGCTATCGGACCTTGCTGCAACATGGGGGCAGCCGCGGCAAGTTCGATTATTTTGTGTCGGGTAATCTCTTTCTCGAAGACGGCTTTCGGGATTTCTCAAAAAGCCATGTCGGCCATCTCTTCGGCAAGGTCGGCTATCGGGGGACGCACGATGATTTATCCCTGTCCCTGACCCATGTGAACAACAAATTGACCGGCAACGGCCCGCTGCCCGAAAGCCGTCTCAAGCGTGACCGCTCCGAGGTCTTCACCCATCCCGATATTTTCAAGCCCGACCTGTGGTTTCTCAACAGCCAGTACCAGCGCGACCTGGGCCGCGGCTTCTCGCTGTCGGCCAATCTGTACGGCCGCCTGTTGGATGTGGACCAGTTTAACGTGGATGTCGAAGAAGACGTCGACGCCCGCACGAATCAAAAGGGTTGGGGAGGCGCGCTCCAGTTGGCCTACCAAGGCACGGTATGGGAGAGGCCGGTCTCTATCACGATTGGTGGCGATTACAGCGGAGCCCGCCTGGACCACCTCATTGGCGAGCGGGGGGAGGACGACGATGACGGCGATGATAATGGGGATGACAACGGCGACCACGACGACGATGACAACGGTGATGATGACCTGGAAGACGACCTGGCTCTGCTCCAGGCCCTGGTAGAGGACGAGGCGGACGAGTTCGAGGTGGAGACCAGCGTCAAAACCGAAACCCACTCCGGCGGCCCGTTTTTCACCATCAGCGCCGAACCGATTGATAAGCTGACGGTGACCGTGTCCGGCCGCTACGAGGTCACCTATCTCCGCATTCAGGACCGCCTCGCCGGACTTGAGGACGATGATGACGACGACGGGGCGGGAACGGACGCCAGCGGCAACCATACCTTTGACCGGTTTAATCCCGCAGTCGGAGCGACCTATACCTTCACCGAGCATCTGAGTCTGTATGCCGGGTATAGCGAGAGTTATCGCGCGCCGACCGCGATTGAGCTGACCTGCGCCAATCCCGAAGCGCCCTGTCCGGTGCCGACCGCGATTGTGGACGACCCACCCCTGAACGCGGTCAAGGGCAAGACCTGGGAGACGGGTGTCCGCTGGGCCTTGCCTCCCTATGTTGATGCGACCCTGGCTTTCTTTCGGACGGATCTCAAAGACGACATCCTGTTTCGTAATGAACCGGAGAGCCGCGTGCTAGGGTTTTTTCAGAATGTGGATGCCACCCGTCGCCAGGGCATTGAACTCCTGCTGCGCGGTGTGTGGAGTTGGGGCAACTGGTTTCTGAATTACACGGTAACGGATGCCACGTTTAACGATGAGATTGAGCTGTTTACGTTCGCCAACGAAGAGCGCATCGCCCTGGTCCGTGAGGGAGACCGTCTGCCGCTGGTCCCGCCACATCGGGTCAATGGCGGCATCGAGTTTTTCATCGGCTCGCAGTTACGGCTGAGCCTGGACGGGGCCTATGTGGATGGGCAGCGGTTGCGGGGTGATGAGGCCAACCAACGCAGTCGGCTGGACCCGTATTTTGTGGCCAATGTCGCGCTTGAATACCGCTATAAGGCGTTTGATATCTTTCTGCGTCTCGAAAATATTTTTGACGAAGAATACGAAAGCTACGGCGCGTATTTTGAAAACGCGGTGGATGACACCGGCGTCGAACGCTTTATGGGGCCGGGGCAACCGTTCGGCGCCTTTGGCGGGGTGCGGGTCAAGTTCTGAGGACGGCCGGCGCACTGCCGTTCCTGTCCTCAGATGCTGAAATCCAGCAGATTGTAATCCTTCATGCTGGCTTTGGCCTCTTCGTCCCAGCAGTAGTGCTCGCCCGATTCGGCAAACGGCTTATAGGGAAACGGCGTTTCGTCCGGGAAACGCTGCCGGCGCGCATCAATGGCATAGCCGATCACGCGTGAGCGGGTACGGATACGTTCTTCATCGTAAACGGCTGGGGCGCTATGCACTCCACCGCCCGTCACCCCCAGCACGGACGCACGGCGATGAAAGCCAAAGTTCACCGTGACGCGCCAGTCCGGGCTGGTATTGGCAAACGAACAGTGCAGCAATTGCCGGTTGGAGATAACGACATCACCCGGATGACACACCATGGGAACGGCATCCGGCAGGCGCTCCGAGCCCGCCTCGGCAACCCGCTGCGTGATATCGATATGCCCGACTTTATGGGTGCCCGGCACGACCCACACCCCGTTTGCCGGAGTGCAACCGTAGAGCTGGGCCATGAAGTTGAAACCGTGAGTTCCCTGGTCCCAGGTCGGACTGTCCCAGTGCGTCGTGCCATCCTGATGCCAGGCGACCGAGGCCCCTTTGCCCGGCTCTTTGATAAACAGCGCGTCGCTGAACGGCACAAAATCCTCACCGTTGACGGCTGCTGCCACGGCCAAGAGCTGCGGATGGGCGTAGGTGCGAAGGCTGGCTTCGGAAAATTGCAGCGATCCAATAATGAGATAGACCACTTCTTGGGGCAGACCAGTAACCGGGGCGGGCTCCAGCATCTTGACCGGATGGCGACCGTTGGCGAGATCGGTCCCGCCAAAAGGATCGCCGAGCGGCTTGGACCAGAACAGTGTCGGCGCCTCACACCCAGCCCCCAGGGCCGGACGACCTTGGGCATCGACCGCGGACCCTCGCTCGGTCGGGAGGCGTTCCATGATATCGAACAGGTCGGCTTCGATATCTTTCAGTTCCTCTTGCTTGAGCACTCCCTCGAAGACATAGAAGCCATATTTCCAATAGGCATCAAGAATGTCGGTGTGGACCCTGCCATCGGCGTGAAAACGAATCGGACCGCGATTATCGAGCGCATAGGCCCGTTGCTCACCCTCGCGCAGATACGCCTGCATGGCCGCTTCAGCGGCCCCATAATCGCCCGTTGTCACATCGCTCGCTGCCCGCATGTCTTCCTCCGTTCTTTGTACCCGTCACTTAATATGCGCTTCTCGGTCCCTAGACAACCTTGGCTGAGCCTCCGACCTCAACGAACCGTGGGCGCAATTAGTTAAACACCAGGAACGTATCGGCTGCCGTTCGAGTGCTGTCTTGGGTTCAGCGGTCAGGCCGCATCTGTCTCAATAAGCTCGCTTTCGGAAGCGGGGGTTGGAATAGGCTCGCCGCGTTCACGCAGACCTTCCAGGTGAAAGTCGATCGCGTCTTTGATGAGTGCTGTCACTTCCTGACGTGTCTCTGCCGCAGCAATACACCCTGGGAGGTCAGGGACATGAGCGCCCCAACTCGCCTCACCTTTTTCAATGGCCGCAAGGTAGCGCGGCATCTCACCCCTTCAACCTTGCTCACTTCGGGGTGTTAGAATGGACAGCGGGCACATGCATGGCGCTCGTTAGGCTGCGTCTGACTGTTTTTGGAGACGCTCTGCAAGATGCTTGCGAGCAGCGGCAAGCAACTCTTCGTCTTCCACATCCCAAGTCGCCTCCTTGGTTGGTCCCTTAGCTAGGTAGGAAAGATTGACAATCAATTGTCCGAAACGTACCTCAGGGCAACGCTGACTGAGTTCTTCGAGTACATGGAGAATCTCCTTCCGGACTGGAGTGGTCATGACACATAATCTCCTATGGTTGGCAGATGGCTGCACATAGCCGACAGGTCTCCTACGATTTCCACCCGGATGAATCTTCCAGGAAGCAATGTGGCAACTCGCATGGCTCGCGTGACACCATCGTGAATCATCAACGCCCCGTCGGTACCACGATATGCCCACGGAGAGGGCATTCCTTGGATTGCCGAGCCGTACCGAGCAATTTGTCGCGCTAACTTGCCAGGGTCGGCACCGGAGGCACGGTTAGGCGGCAGATGCAGCGTTCGCGGATCGACGTCGCGATATGCCGGAGGGTTCACAAATCGAAAGCACTATCATTATCTCTTCAAGTCAGCATCAATTCGGCACCCAAGCTAGCGCCCGGACTTCGCCGAACTCTCGTTCGGATTTGCTCCACGACGCCCCGCCGTCCTGACTGGTGTAGACATAGCCGTGTAGGCTGTTGGCCACGATAAAATCGGGGTCCGCCGGATGCGTGGCAAACCAGTACATGGTTGAGTTGGGTACGGTGGGTAACGGGGCGGCCTGCCAGGTTTGTCCACCGTCGGTCGAACGCTGGATAGCCCCGACCTTGCCCGGAATGAAATCCCCATTGCCCACAAACATCACGTTGGAATCGTCGGCTTTCAGCGCTACGCCGCGACAGTACGAAATGCCCCGCTTGGAGAAACGCGGGAACTCGTGCAGCGCCCAGCTCTGGCCTTCGTCCGTGCTGGTCCAAATCCCGTCCGGGGTGGTGGCGATGATTTTTCGGTGCGGGTCGGGGCTGATGGTCAGACCGTGGATATCCTGGTTCAGCTCGCTTTTGCCCAGGGCGGGCAGATGCTCCCAGGTGTCGCCGCCGTCGGTACTCCGATAGATGCCGTCGATCTCAACGCTGGCCCAGACCGTACCGGAGTCGCGCGGATCGAAAAGGAGGTTGGTGACCTTGGGCGCTCCGGCCAGACAACGCTCAGCCGCGTTGAGGGGTAGTTCCTCCCAGGTCTGACCGCCGTCCTTGGTGCGAAAGACACACGGCGGTTTGGTCCCAATAAGAATGACGTTCGGGTCGTCAGGATGCACGGCAATGGACCAGATTTGTTTGCCGTCTGCGGGAGATTCCACCAAGTCCCAGACCGCGCCCTTGTCCTCGCTGCGATACAGCCCCACTTCGGAGCCGGCATACACCACGTTGGGGTCGTTCGGAGACCCCACCAGCGAACGAATCTGGATTTCCCCTGGTTCGGCATGGAACGGCAGCTTCATACGACTCCGCCGCCAGCGGGCGCCGCTGTCTGAGCTATACCACACCCCAGCGCCAACAGTTCCGACACAAATGGTATGTCCGTTTTCCATAATTCCCCTCCTGAATGCTGCGCATACGTTTCAATACTGACGGCATAGCACTCCCAGGCCGCGGTGCAAAGATGTATGTGGATGGTCTCTTTCCCGGCATAGCGCTCCGGGATATCTTTCTAGCCGACGAACTGGGTAATGGAGCCAAGGTTATACCAGCCAGAGGAGATTGCTATGGCAGAAAATAGTCCTGGAGATGCCCGTATTGACGTTTATCTCATCTGTAACGCCAAATATCATGACACCAATTTTGCTCGACTTGAATTGCTCAAGCTTCTGGCCGAACACGAGGACGCGGTTGTCCGGGTCGCCGAAGATTACCGCGATCATGATGCTATCCGGCAGTCCAGGCTTCTCGTCACCTATACTTGCGATGTGTGTCCGACCCCGGAGCAACAGGAGAGTCTCAAGCAGTTTCTCGACAGTGGCGGGCGCTGGTTTGCCCTGCATGGCACGAGTGCGCTGCTGGAGTTTGTCGGCCAAAGCCTGGAGACCGACGGAATTGTGATTCCCGGCAAGGTCGATACGCCCCGGAAGGCCCCGGCCCTGTCCGACATGCTGGGCAACCACTTTGTATCGCATCCGCCTATTCAACCCATTCACGTCACGGTCGCCGACCCCAGCCACCCGCTCGTTCGCGGTATTCAACCCTTCGAGGTCACGGATGAGCCGTACTATTGCGAATTCTATGGAGAAATCCACACGCTGCTGGAGTCGCGCTATACCGCCAAATCGGAGGGCTATGTCCGCGAAGACCTGGGCAATAACGACCCACGTCCCCAGCTCTATCTGCATCCCCACGGTCAGGGTGAAGTTCTCTATCTGACGCTCGGTCACTGTCGGGGGAAATACGACATGCAGCCCTTTATGCCGGTCTGCTCGGTTGAGCGCTGCTCGTGGGAGTCGCCGATTTACTATGAATTGCTCAGGCGCGGTATTCGTTGGGGCATCGGTCAGCTCGGAAACTGAGCGTTGTACAATGATGGCCTAGTGTTTCTTCAGGGTGCCCAGTAGAATGGGTAGGAATGAATACCGTTATCGATCCCGTTGCCCCGGATTCCCTGATCCATAAAATCCAGAAGTTACTCCAACTCAGCCGCGATGAAGCTGCGACCGAACACGAAGCGGCCCTGGCGGCGGCCAAGGTTCATCAGCTTCTGGCCACGTATAATCTGTCGTTGACAGAGGTTGAGGCCCAGGGCGGACAGAGCGAGCACGCCATGCGGGTCGAGGGCTGGAAGACGAGCCGCCTGCTCCCGTGGGAACGGCTGCTCTGGCTCGCGACCTGCAAACTGTATTTCTGCTGTTCAACCCTGTCCGTGGGCCGGTCGTTTATTATCGGTCGCTCCCATAACGTCGTTGTTGCCAAAGAAATGCTGAGCTATCTGATTCATACCGTCCAGCGCTTACGCAAGGAGCATTACGGCAAGGGGCGGCGTTTTCTGGACTCCTTTGCCTATGGCTGCGCCCAGTCTATCACCGACAAGATCAAAGCCCTGATCGCCGAACGAGAGCCCGCCGCAGCCAAGACCACCTTGCCCGCGGTACGGAAAAACTACCGCGACGAGGTCTATACCTATCTGGCCGGTCAAGGGACGCGCATTCGCAAGCTGTCCGGCACGCCTCGCTCGCTGAAAGTTGACCCCGAGGGCTATGCCGCCGGACAGGTGGCCGGAGAGACCGTCGGTCTTGACCCACAGCTCTATAGTGGCCAGGAGTGTCGGGCACTGCCGGGATAAAAGCAGACGGGCGGACATGATCGCTCACATCCGCCCGTCTGGAAGGTCAAAAAATCCGACGCTTAACGTTGAGCCAATGGCCCCCGCAACAACTGGCCGGGCAGCGCGCCGGTATGCTCGTTTTCGCGCAGGACCACTTGGCCATTGACGACCGAAGCCAGAAAGCCCGCGGCTTTCTGTTTGAGCCGCCGCGCACCCGCGGGTAGATCATAAGTCAACTCCGGCATCATCGGTCCGACCGTTTCCGGGTCGAAGACCACAACGTCCGCGGTCATCCCCTCGCGCAGCAGGCCGCGTCCGTGCAACCCCCACTGGGAGGCCGGCACAAAGGTGAGCTGTTGGACCGCGTCCTCGAGGGTCAGGGCTTGCTGCTCGCGCACCCAATGGCTCAGCAGATGGGTCTGTAAGGACGAATCCATGATCTGGGACACATGCGCACCGGAGTCGGAGAAGGTGATCACGGAACGCGGGTGCCGCATCATCTCCAGCACATGGTCCTGGTTCTCATTGGCCAGCGGTTGCAGGAAGAATTGCTTGAGGTTTTTCTCCAGGGCCAGATCAATAAAGGTCTCGACCGGATCCTGGTTCCGCTCTGCGGCGATCTCGTCAATGGAGCGATGGGGCGGATTGGGCTTGTCCATCAAGAACAGCCATTTGAAATTCGCCGCCCGGGCTTCAGGCCCGACCCCCCGGTTGCCATCGTCTTCTTGCGCATGGGCCTCTTCAACCAGTTTGCGCCGGTAGTCGGGATTCCGCAGGGCCGCTTCCTTCTCTTCGAGCGACTTCATCTTCTTGAGCGCACGCCAGCTCGGCAACCGGTCGAACGGCGTATTGGTCTGGAAGGACAGAACCGCATTCAGCGCGCGGCTGTGCACCTGAAGGAACATGCGGCCGCCCGCGGCTGCGGTTTCGTCGGTTAAATCAAGATAGGGCTGCCAGCAGTCCGGCGCCCGGCGCAGGCTGAACATGCCGTAGGTCACCGGAACTCCGGTATCGACCGCCAAAGCCTTGAGGCGGTCCATGTATTCACGGATGCGCTCCGGGTTCTGACCGGTGTCTTCGCCGGCGATTTCAAAGATGCCGGCCCCCATCTCGCCCATGGTACCAACCAACTGCCGGACCTCGTCCCAGGTGGCCAGCCGGCTGGCCACGGGCTGGCGCTGCGGCGTCTGGTGGTTACGGGTGCGCGAGGTGGTGAATCCCATCGCGCCGGCCTGAATCGCTTCGCGCACCGCCTGTTTCATCTGCTCCAAGTCCTGCTCGGTGGCCGGGTCGGTAAAGGCGCGCTCGCCCATCACATGGGTGCGCAGGGCGGAATGTCCCATATAGGCGGCGTAGTTGATGCCTTTGGGCAGGCGCTCCACCGAATCCAGATACTCGGGAAAGGTCTCCCAGGTCCATTTGATACCGGCGTTCATGGCCTCGGGCGCGATGTCTTCGGCCCGCTCCAGGTTGCGCATGACCATATCCTTTTCGCTCTCCTTACACGGCGCGAGCGAAAATCCGCAGTTGCCCATCACTACGCTGGTAATACCGTGCCAGCAGGAACACGTTCCAAGCGGGTCCCAGGAGACCTGGGCGTCCATATGGGTGTGACCATCGATAAAGCCGGGAGTAACGACGTGACCTTCGGCGTCGATCGTCTCTTGCGCACCGTCGCGAATGCGGCCAATAGAGGCGATTTTTCCATCCACGATACCCACATCGGCGCGGAACCGGGGCATGCCCGAGCCATCAATGACGGTTCCATTTTTAATAATCAGATCGTACGGCATTCTCCCTCCTTCTTCTGGAACAGTGGACCAATCTGAAAAGATTTTCTCGCTATGGCCGGCTATGGGATACCCCTGCCGTGGATTTGTCAACCTGTCGGAGGAATGCTACGAGGCATAGTCATGAAAATTACACTCATTCTTGCACTCTTTGCCGCCTTTACCTGGGGCATCTCTTTCCCTCAATCACTCCAGGCGCAGTCGGTTTTTGAGAACCCGCAGCCGGGCTCGTTTCAGAGCGGCATAGGCGTGATTTCCGGCTGGGTGTGTGACGCCCAGCAGATTGATATTGTCTTTAATCCCGGCACCACCAAGGAAGAGACTTGGCGGGCCGGCTATAAGACCACCCGCCCGGACACTGCGTATACGGAGGATGGGGAGGTAATATGTGGGGACACCGACAACGGCTTTGGCTTACTCTTCAACTGGAATCGGCTCAGCGATGGTCAGCATACGGTCAGTGCCTTAGCGAACGGGGTGGAGTTCGGTAGAGCTACGGTCACAGTCACGACCTTTGGTGAAGAATTCCCGCAGAACCTTGGCAAACATGCCCGGCTAGAAAATTTTCCCGACCCAGGAACCGATCTCATTGTCGCCTGGCAAGAGTCTCTCCAAAACTTCACGATTGCGCGGCTCGATAATCTCGGCCCCCGGATTGCCTCCATCGACGCCATCGGAGACAGCATCAGCAAGGCAGTGAACGCCGGGGGGGCCGGGGAGTGTACTAATATAGACCAAGAGAGGTTCAACTGGGCAACCAGCATTACTCCTGACAGTACGTTTTGCAGCGACGGCGGAGACGGCGTCTATAGCCAGGCGGAACGGATCGAATGTCGGCAGGGCGCTATGATTGTGAATGCCGACCCTAATAGCGCGGAATCCGGTGCCGAGATGCTCAAGGATTTTGCCGCTCAGGCGCAGGAATCAGCCGCGCTTTTCGGGATGGAGCCACCGGCCACTCCACGCTACGTAACAGTCGAAATGGGCCATAACGATATTTGCAGCGGCACCATTGAGCGTATTCAAGCCGAGTGTGAAAGGGGGAGCGATCAGGACCCGATGAACCACTGCCGAACCACGGAGGCGGCGTTTGAGCGCGGGTTTCGCAAGGGGCTCGACGTTTTGATTACCATCCCGGAATTGAAGGTCGGTATTGCCGCACCCGTGCGGGTAACCCAATTGTGCAACCACAAGGCCAAAACAAACTGTTCCCTTGTTGGCGGAAGCTGCGAATCGCTGTGGGAACGGTTTGCTGGCATACGCTCTACTGGTATCTGCGGGTCTATCACGGACGACTGCTCAGACGAACGCCTTAAAGATGGTTACGAAACAGCGCGGGCCTATCGTGACATTATGGAGCGTGTCTCCTTGGAGTATGCTGCCTTGGCTGAGGGAGCATCCTCTCGTGAAATGACAGTAGGTGGCGAGCCGGTTGGCGGAGCGGTCAAGGCAGCCGGAACTTCCATTAGCTTCAGCAACGCTTCTTGGGTGTATAAGTTTACGAGCGAACAGTTGTCGTGCTGCGACTGTTTCCACCCATCGTTTCGCGGTCAGGATGGGGCCGCTCGCATCTTGTTTGACGGCTTTACCTGCGGCCCGACAGATGTGTGCTGCGCGGACACCGGAGACCCCGTGTCCGATGCTCTATGCACAACTGAAGATACCGGCGGCACCTTTCATCCGGGATTATTCTAAGCAGAGGGAGAACCTATTCTTCACTCTTTGGATGCGGGGCGGTCGGCGCAACGTTAAGAAAGGTAATGAGGGTGAGCTTGCGGCTCTGAATCCGCCAGCCCTCTTCGGTCTGCACCACGCTGTCTTCATAGGTCCCATTCGCAATATCAATACTGCCGTTTGGCAGAACATGGGTTGCGTGCAGATAGGTGCTCATCGTGGCGCTCTTATCCTGCACCTCAATACTGATGGTTCCGAGCAGATGTTGCGTAATCGTATAACCAGCACCCTGAAATACCGACGCTACAAAATCCGCCCAGGCGTCTGAGCCGGTCCTTTTCTCCTGCTGACCGTTCGGAAAGACAACCGAGAAGCTCGCGTCCTTTGTAAAACACGGCTGGTAGATCGCCCTCCCTGCCGTAACATCACCCCGTCCGATGGCATCCGTTCCGTGAGCATAACAGATGGTAAGCTTGCGAATGTCCGCCTCGTCCTGCAACCGACTCGTCTGCTCTGCGGCAACGCTCGAACCCAGAGCCCAGCTCAGTAGAAAGGCGGTTATCAGCACCGTCAGAACGATGCTTCTCTTCCCGCGTACCACGGTCGAACAACTCATATGGGACACCTCCTGTCAGCAATGTCTTTACATGGTGTTGTTTGACACGCCGGAAGCGAAAATGCTAGGCGTTGCTCGGTCAGTGTACGGGATTGCCGTCCACGAATGACCAGACACAGGGGGAGAGATGGAAGCGCTGCGTGTTATTTCTGCTGATTCACATATGACAGAGCCGCCCGACCTGTGGACCACCCGACTCGGTCAACAGTTTCGGGACCGCGCCCCACGGGTGGTCGAGGACAAAGAAAAACCCGGACATTTTTTCACGGCCCCCGGCATCACGCCCTTCCCGGTGGCGGGTGGATTTTCGACGGGTCGTAGCGGCGAAGAGCTCAAGAAACATCTCACCCGCGGTTATGAAGCGGCCCGACCCAGCGGCTGGGACCCGGTCGAGCGCATCAAGGACCAGGATATCGACGGGGTTCGGGCCGAGGTGATCTATACCACGCTGGGTCTGGCCCTGTTCCAGCTCGCGGACGCCGAACTCCAGCAGGCCTGTTTTCGGGTCTATAACGACTGGGTGGCAGAGTTTCGGTCGCACGATCCCAAACGGCTCTATCCCGTGGCGCTGATCTCGCTTGAGGATATTCCAGCCGCGGTCAAAGAGCTCGAACGCGCGGCAGAATTGGGCCTCAGCGGCGGGATGATCTGGGGCGCTCCGCCCGAAGACCGGCCGTATTATAGTCCGGTTTACGATCCGTTCTGGACCGCGGCGCAGGAACTGCATATGCCGCTCTCCCTGCACGTCGTGACCAGCCGGGACAACAACACCCGCGTGGTCATGGACCGTGGCTCAAGCGGCTGGGTCAACCAGACGGCCATGCGGTTCGTGCATCTCATTCACGAAGTCCAAAAGTCTCTGACCAGTCTTATCTTTGGCGGAGTGCTGGCCCGTTTTCCCGGACTCAAGATTGTTTCCGCAGAAAGCGATATCGGCTGGCTGGCCCACTATGTCCAGCGCCTGGACCATACCTATGAGAAGTTTGGGGTGATGGTGGAACATCCGCTCCCCATGAAACCGAGCGAATATGTCCGCCGTCAGGTCTGGGCGACCTTTCAGGACGACCCGATCGGTGCCACAAACGCGGCGGTCTTTGGCGAGGATAACTGTATGTGGGCGTCCGATTTTCCACACACGGATACCACCTGGCCCCATTCACGCAAAGTCATTGAACGAGACTTTGCCAATGTTCCGGCCCATATCACGCGCAAGATTGTGTACGAAAACGCCGCAAAGCTGTACGGGATAGAGCCAGACTGAGCAGCGGGCTCCAGAGGCTGCCGGAACATCCCCAGGTCGAGAAAGCGTTTCAGGGCTGGGCGGTCTTGCCGTTCACGTGCACCCGTGTGAAATAGCCGTGTTCCTCCAGGTGTTGGTGATAGGTAATCGTGCAGTCCTTGCCGAGCCGCGCTTCGGCCTCGCTCAGCGCGGCGTCAATGGTCGGGAACGGCTCAAAGCCCATCCGTCGAGCGACCGCTTCGTTTTCCTGGGGTACGCCCGCAGCCAGGACACCGCCCAGATGGTTGAGCGCGTACAAGCCCTGTCCGTACAGAATACACGGGTGCGCCCCGTGGAACGCAAAGCCGTTGCGATACTTGTGAACAAACTCCGGGCGGTGGGCGTACTCTTCGGAGTAGGTATCCCACACCTCGACCGGGTCCTGCACGGCTGGCAACACCTCGTGGTAGAGGGTGTGGTACGAGGGATGGTTGAGCAGACTGAATTTGGGATCAAAGGGGTTGGCCACGATGAGCAGCCCACCTTTTCGGATCAGGGGGTTCTCGTGATAGGCGTTGAACAACCCGGATAACGCCTTGTTGCGACAGTGAATGGGATTAAAGACCGACAGGCGCGAGTAGCCGTCCCCATCCCCCATCCCCATCAGCAGCACATCCGTCTGCCCTTCCACGTCGGTAACGAGTTGCGAGAGCAGCATATCTATATGCATCTCCCGCACCGGGGTGATCAGCCCGGCGTCAATAGCCGCAAATCGCTGCGGAGTACTCGTGGTCAGGACGCCCTCTATCTTCATGATGGGCGGGTGGCCGCGACGCGCCAGTTCGGCGTCCACCAGGGAGCCCATTTCATTCAGCAGCTTGTGAAAGGAGCTGTTCTTGGGGTCCTGGACCGAGTGACCCGAGGCAAACGGCCAGGGGCGGTGATGATAGCGGATGGACTCCCAATTGCTCATCCCGACCAGAATGGACTTCCAGCCGCCCTGGAAGAATCCGCCGGGAACCGACATGAAGATAAACAGATCAGACTCAACGACCGAGCGGTGGACCATGACCTCCATGCCCCGTCGGGTCATGCCCAGATTGACAAACTGGTCCGGGTCGGTCGCATCAATGCAGGCCAGACGGCCCCCCAACGTGTAGGGCAGCTTCGGGCCCAGGATGTGGGTCATCTCCTTGCGGGTCCACATGCGGTGGAGCGCGTTGGCAACCTTGATCTGAATGTCTTCGGGCTTGACCCCGTACTGGCCTAACAGATCGAGTAGGATGGGCAGCCCGAGAATACGCAAATCCTGGTCGTCGGGATGGTAGTGCGTGGCCCGGCCGTCCTGAATGCCGATGGTGACCTTTGCTCCCGGCTTGACCAGCTTCTCCAGGGCCGGCATGCCAACCGGCTGCGTGACCGCGGTACGAAAGGCGGCCGCCGCGTCGGGCAAGGGAGCAAGAGAGGGTGGCGGTCCGGGCGGGATGCGGGTCCGGTCAACCGGCAGATGGGCCGGCGTCTTTGTCGTGCCACAGCTCACCAGATATTCTTGTGTGGATGCCATCGTCTTCCCTCCTTTACGGCAAGACCTTCGTTACCAACCCACGGCGTACGACGCACGGCGCGGGTCGGCGCCGCCGGCCAGCACACCGGTTGTTGACTCAACGTGAATGCAGCATACGGCACCAGCCCGCCACACCCAGTCCGGCCACCGGTGCACCTGGTGACCACGCTCGGATAACAGCGCTCCGGTCTCCTCGTCGACACGGCCCTCGATATTCAGCCGACCGGGATGGTAGGCGTGCGGTTCAAAGGAATCCGGGAAGCTGTAGCTGGCAAAGCGTGGCGCTTCGACCGCTTCCTGGGCCTCCATGCCAAAGACCACAGTGTTGAGCAAGGTCTGCAACATGGCCTGAGGCTGAACATCACCGCCGGGAGAGCCCAACACCAGAAAGGGGCGTCCGTCGTGCAGGACCAAGGCCGGGTTGGGGGTCAGGCGGGGCCGTTTTCCAGGGGCAACACAGGAAGCATGCTTCGGGTCGGCCCAGGACTGCGAACCGCGTGATGACGGACACACGCCCGTCCCCGGCACGACCGGCATATCAGACGAGGTATCGCTCGGAGTGGCGGAGAAAGCGTTGCCATGCCGGTCTATGACGCAGACGTATGAGGTGTCCAGGCCGGGCTGGGCCGTCTCGTTCGGCGCTGAACTGAGCTCGGCGTCAACCGCCGCCCGGCCGCGCTTGGGGTCGCCGGCCGGTGGCATCTCGGGCCAGGCTTCATTCTCCCGAATCAGGGAACGGCGTTGCTCGGCATAGTCCTTGGACAACAGCTCCTCGATGGGCACCTCAACGAAGCGCGGGTCGCCGTAGTAGCGGTCCCGGTCGGCAAACGCCAGTTTGAGCGCTTCGGTCACCGTGTGAATATACTGGGGCGAATTGTGGCCCTGGGCCGCAAGATCGTAGCCTTCCAGGAGATTCAACGCTTGCTGCAAGACCGGCCCCTGACACCACGGGCCACAGGCGTAGACTTCAAGGTCCTGGAATGTCGTCCGCGTTGGGGGTTCTACAGCGACCCGAAACTCGGCCAGGTCTTTGGCGGTCAGCAGCCCGTCATTCTCCGCGTGAAACTTGACAATCGCCGCGGCAATATCGCCCTGGTAGAAAGCGGCCCGGGCCGCCTGGAGTCCAGCTTCCCGTCCCCGGCTCTGGGCCTGCGCCTCTTCGTCGGCCATATACTGCAAGGTTCCGGCCAAGTCGGTTTGTTTGAAGATGTCGCCCGGCTGTGGGGCCTGACCGCCGGGCAGATAGATGGCCGCGTTCGATGGCCAGCGCCGATACTTGTCGGCATTCGCCTTGATGATGCCTGCGGTAAAAGCATGGATGGGAAATCCGTCGCGCGCAAAACGGATCGCGGCCGCCGCGACCTCACCAAACCCCATGGTTCCGTACCGCTCCAGCGCGGTAATCCAGGCGTCGGGCGCGCTGGGTACCACGGTGCGGAGAATACCCGCGGGAATATGGCCAGCGTGCTTATGCTGAAACATCTCCACCGAGGCGGCCTGCGGCCAGCAACCCAGGCCGCTGATCGTCGTCACCTCACGCCGGTCGGCCAGATACAGGATGATTGGGGCCACACCGGCCACATTCACCAGATCACTCTGCAAGACACCCAGAGCGATACCGGCAGCAACACCCGCGTCAACCGCATTGCCACCGGCCTCAAGAATATGAAAGCCGGCGTGCGCCGCCAAATAGTGACCGGCCACGACCATGTGGCGGGTGCCCCGGATGGTCGGTCGATGGGCAGCGACGGTTCGTGTTTCAGTTCCAGCGTCAGACAGACTGTCGATTGACATGAGAGATCCCTTCTTCAGCGACGCTTGCTCATCCCCACCGTTCTACAACCACCTTCTTTTCCGTATAAAAATCGATGGCATCGCGCCCCTGGCCATGCAGATCGCCAAAAAAGCTGTCTTTCCAGCCGCTAAAAGGAAAGAAGGCCATGGGCGCGGCAACGCCGACGTTAATCCCCAGGTTGCCCACCTGAGCTTCGTATCGAAATTTTCGGGCCGCCGCCCCGCTCTGGGTAAAGAGACAGGCCATATTGCCGTAGTGCTGGCCGTTCACCAGGCTGAGCGCGGCGTCAACATCTTTTGCCGACATCACACTCAGGACTGGCCCAAATATCTCAGTGGTTGCGATCTGGCTCCTCGGCTGCACCTCGGTCAGGATGGTCGGCTTGACGAAATAGCCCTGTTCATAGCTGGCGACCTCGGCCCGGCGGCCGTCAACGATGGCCTGTGCCCCGTCGTCGAGACCGGTTTGGATAAGCTGTTCAATGCGCGCTTTACTCTCGGCTCGGATCACCGGCCCCATTTCCACTCCGGCGTCCAGCCCGTAGCCCACGTTTCGCCGTATGGCTACGTCGGCCATGGCCTCCACAAATGGCTGTTTCGCGTCACCGACCGTGATGGCCAGCGAGGCCGCCAGGCAGCGTTGACCGGCACAGCCAAAGGCCGACTCGGCCGCGACCTGGGCCACCTCTTCAATATCAGCGTCAGGCAGAACGATAATGGGATTTTTTGCACCGCCCTGACATTGCGCGCGTTTGCCGTTTGCTGTGGCGCGGGCGTACACCGCCCTGGCAACCGGCGTGGAACCAACCAGGCTGATGGCCCGCACCTCGGGATGATCGACCAAGGCGTCTACGGTTTCCTTTACGCCGTTCACCAGATTGGCCACGCCTTTGGGCAAACCGGTTTGCTCCAACAGGGCAAAGATCTTTTGGGCGGTGAGGGGCGTTTTGTCCGACGGCTTGAGAATAAAGGTGTTCCCACACGCAATGGCATACGGCAGAAACCACAGCGGAATCATCCCCGGAAAATTAAACGGCGTAATCGCCGCCACCACGCCGACCGGCTGCCGGATCATGGTCTCATCAATACCGCGCGCAATATCCTCGCTGTACAGACCCTGGAGTAAACTGGGGATGCCACAGGCAACCTCGACATTCTCAATGCCGCGGCGCATTTCTCCGGCCGCTTCCGTATAGGTCTTGCCACATTCATTGGTAATGGTTTGGGCAAGGTCGTCGAGGTGTTCCTCCAACAGGGTCTTAAATTTGAATAAATACTGTATCCGCTCACCCGCCGGCGTGCGCCGCCACTCAGGAAAGGCACGGGTGGCCGCCCGGACCGTAGCATCAACATCAGGAGCGGGAGAGACAGGCAGGCTGGCGATCTCCTGTGCAGTCGCCGGATTCGGAATGGTCAGCGATTCTGTTGCGCTCGAATGACTCCACTCGCCGTCCACAAAATTAAGGAGCTGCGTCGTACTCATCCCTATTCTTCCTCCGATTTGCCCATATTGCTTTGAATGGCTTGAGCGACTGCCGGCCGGGCAATATCACCCAACTCAACCCGGGGATGTTCGCTCTGACAGGCAGGACAGACGCGCAGTGCAGGGTCGGTATTAAACTGCTGAACCGCTTGCCAATAGGCCGCTTGGGAGATTTCAGCCTGGGTATCAATAGACCGCCAATGCACCAC